>JAAZID010000274.1 GCA_012510295.1 Methanomicrobiales archaeon
CAGCCACTGGTCGCGGGTGTAACCCCCGCCCGATCCGTAGGTAGGGAGGGTATCGTGCCCGTTTTCGTGGATCCTCGCGCTCTTTGAACCTATCAGTATATCGACGACATACGATGCACCGAACCGCTCCCCGGGATAGGTCTCGCCGAAGTAGGCGAGGAGGAACTTCCTCCGGCACCCGGTGGTCTCGCAGTAGTCAAGCATCGCCCCCGCCTTTCGGTAGGCCACATCCTTTCGCACAACGTCGGCGCACTCCTTCTCGATGAGGTAGCGGATCGTGCTGTAGTCACCCCGACTGTAGAAGAGGATGCAGTCTGCTGGATCACCGTCCCTCCCCGCACGACCCGTCTCCTGGTAGTAGGACTCGAGATCCTTCGGGAGATCGGTGTGGATGACGAACCGGACGTCGGGCTTATCGATACCCATGCCGAAGGCAACAGTTGCGCATATGATAGTGACATCGCCACGGGAGAAGGCTTCCTGGTGCTCCTCGCGGATGGCATCAGGGAGGCCGGCATGGTAGGGGAGCGCTGAAAAACCCTTATCCTGGAGCTTTCCTGCGAGATCTTCCGTCGCTTTCTGAGAGAAACAGTATATGATGCCGGCATCGCCCTCGTGGTCGTGGAGATACTTTGTCAGCTTCGGGAAGTACCGGGTCTTTGACACCACGCGGTAGGTGAGATTCTTCCGGTCAAAGCTCCCGACAAACCGGGCCGGGTTCTTCAGGGCGAGCTGTTTTGTGATGTCATCCTGGACGGCGGGTATGGCGGTCGCGGTCAGGGCGATGACCGGGACGTCCGGGAACCGTTCTTTGAGCGCCCGGAGCCGGCGATACTCAGGCCGGAAGTTGTGCCCCCACATCGATATGCAGTGCGCCTCATCGATGGCGATGAGCCTGACATCAGCCCTCTCAAGGAGCGAGAGGAAGGAGGATTGCACGGCGCGCTCAGGGGAGACGTAGAGAATCCTGATGCGGCCTTCAAGGATCACCCGTTCGATGATCGTTCGCTCCCCGTACCCGAGCGAACTGTTGATCGTCGCTGCAGGGATGCCGTTTGCGCGCAGACCGTCGACCTGGTCTTTCATGAGGGCGATGAGGGGTGAGACGACGACCGTGAGTCCCGAGAAGGCAAGCGCCGGGAGTTGATAACAGAGGGATTTGCCCCCGCCGGTCGCCATGACGGCGAGGACATCTCTTTTGGCGAGCACGGCGTCGATAATCTCTTCCTGATGGGGGAGAAACGAGCTATAGCCAAAATACTTCTCGAGAATGCTATGTTTCCCCTCCATTCCGTCACGCAACCAGGTAATACCACTACATTTGGATGAGGGTTAGTATAGTGTTGACTGTTCCTGACAGGTATGGAAGAAGGGGTAAGGAGAGAAAAAGATCAACCTTCAGCCATACACCGCAGCACTACCCTCGTTCAGATGTCCAGGATTGGGTCAAACTGAGATTTGCCGACCGGCCCATAAAAACTCGTTATCTTTGGATCCAGACCACAGACGGGGCAGACATAGTCCTCAGGCAGGTCTTCAAATGCCGTGCCTTTCGGGTGGCCCCGGTGCGGTTCACCGCGCTTTTTGTCATACACGTAACCGCATATCCTGCAGATATACCTCGTCGGTTCCCAGGGC
>JAAZID010000275.1 GCA_012510295.1 Methanomicrobiales archaeon
CCAGGTGATAGAGGTACGATGCCGGCTCTCTTCCGGTGTGGCGAAACGCGAGCTCCCCGATAACAACGATACCGAGCGCGCAGGTGAAGACGAACATCGAGAGCCAGCCAATCCCGTAGAGCGCAGCAAGCACGATTATCGAGAGCGACACGAACCGGGTATCCCGGATGAGGAAGAGAACGAGCGAGAATAGTATCAGGAGAGCGGAGAGCAGCCATGCCGGCTGGAGCAGGGGGGCAAGGCCTATAAAGGCGAGAGTGAGCGCTGATGCCAGAACCAGCCCCGGCGGCTTTGTCATTCCTACATCTTTGGTGCTACAGGGAAAAAAGCCTTTATGGTCAACCACCGTCCCGACCACCGGAAGACCGGGGACAGGTTCCGGAACCGGAAGAGCGGATCCGCACAGGGGAAAGCCCGTGTCGATCAATATATTTCACTGGAAAGAGAGAGATAATACGCTGAAAATGTCGCCGTCACACCAAATACCAAAGAACTACGATATCGAGGAAGTGGAGAGGCGCTGGCAGGATACCTGGCGAGATGAGGATAACTATTTTGACCCGGATTCAACAAAGCCCCGGTTCATCATCGACACCCCGCCGCCGTACCCCACCGGCAACTTCCATATCGGAAACGCCCTGAACTGGTGCTATATCGACTTTATCGCGCGCTACAAACGCATGCGCGGCTACAACGTAATGTTCCCCCAGGGGTGGGACTGCCACGGTCTCCCCACCGAGGTAAAGGTCGAGGAGACCTACGGGATCACGAAAAACGATGTATCCCGCGATAAGTTCCGGGAGATGTGCCGCGATCTCACGATCGGAAACATCGAGAAGATGCGGGAGACCATGCGGAGACTCGGGTTTTCCGTCGACTGGAGCCACGAATACATCACCATGCTCCCGGAGTACTACAGACTGACCCAGGCGTCGTTTCTCCAGATGCTCAAAGCCGGCGACATCTACCAGAGCGAGCATCCGGTAAACTTCTGCACCCGTTGTGAGACCGCCATCGCGTTTGCCGAGGTCAACTACACCCCCCGCACGACCGCGCTCAACTACTTTGACTTCGATGGTATCGAGATCGCCACGACGAGACCCGAACTCCTCGCGGCCTGTGTTGCGGTAGCGGTCCACCCCGACGATGAGCGTTACCAGGATGCGAAAGGAAAGAGGCTTCGGGTTCCCATATTCGGCCACGAGGTGCCGATCATCGAGGATGTCGCGGTCGACCCGGAGTTCGGTAGCGGTGCGGTGATGATCTGCACATTCGGCGACAAGACAGATGTCTACTGGTGGAAGCAGCACCACCTTGACCTCCGCAAAGCCATCGACCGGCAGGGCATAATGACCGGGACCGCCGCTCCCTACGCGGGGATGTCGTCGGAAGCCTGCCGGAAGGCCATCCTCAAGGATATGGAGGAAGCGGGGATCCTCTCACGGCAGGAAGCGCTCGAACAGCGGGTGGGGACCTGCTGGCGGTGCAAGACCCCGATCGAGATCCTCTCCGAACGCCAGTGGTTCGTGAGGATCCACCGGGATGACATACTGGATGCTGCCCGGAAGATATCCTGGACGCCTGAGCATATGCTCACCCGCCTGGAGAACTGGGCGGAGTCGATGGAGTGGGACTGGTGCATATCCCGACAGAGGATATTCGCAACACCGATACCGGTCTGGTTCTGCGATGCCTGCGGCGAGACGATCCTCCCCGCGGATGAGGACCTCCCGATAGACCCGACCGTCGATAAACCCAGAACCCCCTGTCCGCGGTGCGGCGGATCGACGTTCACCGGCGAGAGGGATGTGCTCGACACCTGGATGGATTCATCGATATCGGTGCTCCACGTCACTGGATGGGATGGAAAGCCCGATAAACCCCCGCTCTTCCCGGCACAGCTCCGCCCCCAGGGCCACGACATCATACGGACGTGGGCGTTCTACACGATCCTCCGGTCGAAAGCCATGGTCGGCAGCCATCCCTGGGACCAGATACTCATAAACGGCATGGTGCTCGGGGAGGACGGGTTTAAGATGAGCAAGAGCCGGGATAACATCATATCCCCGGAGGAGATCGCCACAACCTACGGGGCCGACGCGCTTCGGCAGTGGGGGGCCGGGGGCGCCACAACCGGCTCAGACATCATGTTCAACTGGAACGATGTCGTCGCCGCATCCCGTTTCCAGACGAAACTCTGGAACATATTCAGGTTCATCATGGGGCGCCTGGGCACCGATGCCAGCGCGCCGGTGACCGAACTCGTCGACCGGTGGCTCCTCGTCCGACTCGCAGATACCGTCGCCGAGGTCACCGCCGCCATGGACGACTACCAGTTCGACCGTGCGCTCCGGGCGATCCGGGAGTTTGCCTGGAACACGCTCGCCGACGACTACATCGAGATCGTGAAGGGGCGGCTGTACACGGATGAGGAGAGCAGGGCGAGCGCGTGTAGCGCGCTCCGGACGACCATGGATACCCTCTGCCGCCTCCTCGCGCCGATCATACCCCACTTCGCCGAGGAGTGCTACCACAACCTGACCGGAAGAAGCGTCCACGCCGCGCCCTGGCCCGACTTCGCGTACGATGACGAGGAGGCACGACGCCACGGCGACCTCCTCGTGAAGACTGTCGCAGACCTCAGGCGCTACAAGCACGACCAGGGCATGGCGCTCAACGCCCCGCTCGGCCACGTGACGATCTATGCGCCGGAACCGGTCGATGATGCCGGCGATGCCGGGCGGGCGCTCGCCGCCGATCTCCGGTGGATCACCGGCACACCCCGCCTCGAGGAGGTCGTGAGCGGCGTCGACTTCAACATGGCGGTCATCGGGCCGGCGCTACGAAAACTTGCCCGACCGTTCATGGATGCCGTGCAGGCGCTCCCGCCCGAAGACCTCAGGAACCCGCCTGGAGCCCTCATGGTCAACGGCGAGGAGATCGCGGTGCCGCCCGGTGCCTTCACGCCGAAGGTCGCCTACCGGGTGGCGGGGGAAGAGGTCGACGTCCTCACGCTCGAGGATGTCGTCGTGACGATAGGAAACCCGTCCTGATCTCGTCGGCGACAAATTGGGCGACCTCCTCCGCCGGGAGGAGAGCATCGACGATGACGAACCGCGCGGGGTCATCCGCCGCGAGGTTCAGGTAATTCTCCTGCACCCCGGAGAGGATCCGATCATCTTCAAAATATTCTCTTTTTGCTGCCGGATCGAGTCTCGATAACGCATCCTCGACCGGGAGGACCAGGAGGAACGTCCGGTCCGGCCGGATCGACCACCCCGCGTGGATCTGGCGGAGCCAGAGGAGCGGGTCGGGGAGGATTCCATCGAGGACGACCGGCTGGTAGGCGAACCGTGAATCCGAGTAACGATCCGATATGACGAGCTTCCCCGCATCGAGCGCGGGCCGGATCAGGGTATCGATATGCGCGGCATGATCTGCGGAGAAGAGGAGCGCCTCGGTGATCGGGTCCATCCGCGCGGCGACCGCCCGCCGGACCGCTTCACCCACCCATGTGGCGCCGGGCTCGCGCGTGAAGAGGGGGTCGAGATCGGCGAGGAGCTCCCCCAGGCGGGCGAGGAGCGTGGACTTCCCGCTCCCGTCGATCCCCTCGATGGTGATCAACACGGTGAGCCCTTCCTGATCCAGTCGAGCGGCACCGTCCCCCGGTGGACGGCGGTCGCTATGATCGCGCCGTCAAACCCGGCATCGGCGAGGAGGTGGATATCGTCGATACCGGCGACACCGCCACCGTAGAGGAGACGGCCGCCGTAACATGCCCGCATCTCCTCAAGGCTCCCTCGGGCGAGCCCCTCCTCGGTCCCCACAGCGCCTATGTTGAGTATAATGCACCCTTCAAACGAGAGATCCGATGCGCGGCGAAGCATCTCCGGAGGTTCGATACCCCAGGGGAGGACCCGGCCTCCCTGTATATCGATACTGAGATAGCCGGTCCGGTACTCCCCGAGACCCTCGATGGTTGCGGCCGCCGTCTCGGTGCCGACGATCGGCGTCACCCCCTCGACCGCCGTGCACTCCGAGGGGGACCGGCAGCCCCGGTCGAGGTAGCACCGCTCGACCATGGCGGCACACCGCCTGACCAGGTCATCCTGCGGTGTATTCCCCTGGATGCTCTCCAGGTCAGCGATATATACAAACCGTGGTTGCAGGGCTGACAGGTAAGCCCCGGGTTCAGCGGAATGAGAAAGTCCCCAGGTGAGCGGCCGGTAACCGGCGCGGTTACCGGATTTTCCGTGCACGACCAGGCCGCCTGCAAGATCGACTGCGAGAATCAGTTCCATGTCTTCAACGTAATCACTATTAGGGTGAAAGAACATTAATTTCTATGCAATTACTCGTCAGTCCAAGCAGCATTGAGGAGGCAAAAAGCTCGCTTTCCGCTGACATCATTGATGTAAAAAAGCCTTCCGAGGGCTCACTCGGTGCGAATTTTCCCTGGGTCATCCAGGAGATCAAAAAGATCGCTGGTACAAAACCCGTCAGCGCTGCAATCGGGGACAATGAGTATAAGCCAGGAACTGCGGCTCTCTCGGCGTATGGTGCCGCGCACGCAGGTGCTGATTTCATCAAGGTCGGTCTGATGTTCGACGGGACCGACCGCGCCTGCGATGTTATCGAGGCAGTGACCACAGCCGTGAAGCAGGAGTTCCCCGAGAAATACGTTGTCATTGCGGCTTATTCTGATTTTCAGAGATTAGGTACGATCTCTCCGCTCGCTATCAGCGAGCTCGTTGCAGATGCCGGAGCGGATGTCGCCATGATCGACACCGGCATCAAAGATGGGAAAAGTACATTTGCTTTCATGGAAGAGGAGGCCCTGATCCGGTTCGTTGAACAGAACCGGGATCTCGGACTGCAGACAGCCCTTGCCGGTTCACTGAAGTTTGAGGATCTCGATGCCTTGAAACGCATCGACCCCGAGATCATCGGTGTCCGGGGGATGGTCTGCGGGGGCGACCGGAACGCTACGATCAGGGTTGAACTTGTGGAAAAAGCGTTGAAGATGCTTGTGTGATGTATGTTTATCGAGAAGATGAAGATGGAGACAACATTCACGTTCGACGATGTGCTCCTTGAGCCCGCCGAATCGTGGGTTGAACCCGACGAGGCCAATGTGCGCTCCCGGTTCTCGCGAAACATCCCCCTGTATATCCCCCTCGTGAGCGCAGCCATGGATACCGTGACCGAATCGGTGATGGCGATAGCGATGGCGCGAGAGGGTGGTATCGGCGTCATCCACCGGAACATGCCAAAAGATCGGGAGGTCGCTGAGGTCAGATCCGTGAAGCAGGCTGAGGACCTGATCGAGCGTGAGGTTGTGGCGGTCGAGTCTGATGCCACAGTCACCGATGTGGAGCGGGTCATGCGGCAGCACGGCGTCGGCGGGATTCCCATCCTCGAGGATGGGAGGATGATCGGCATCGTCAGTCGCAGGGATATCAGGGCTATACTGCCAAAACAGGGCGATGCAAAGATCACCGGCTACATGACGAAGAAGCTGATCACGGCGCCCGAGGAGATCACGGCCGAGAATGCGCTCGAGACGATGTATACAAATAAGGTCGAGCGCCTCCCGGTCGTCGATGCAGAGGGGTGTCTCGTCGGGATCATAACGATGCGGGATATACTCGAAAAGCGGCAGTATCCCCACGCAAACCGTGATGCGAACGGGAAGCTCCGGGTCGCCGCCGCAGTGGGTCCTTTTGACTTTGAACGGGCCATGATGCTCGTCGAGGCGGGGACCGATGCCCTGGTGGTGGACTGCGCTCACGGCCATAACATGAACGTCGTAAACGCCGTCAGGGAGATCAGGGGGAGCACCAGCATCGATGTGGTGGCCGGAAACATCGCCACGAAGCAGGCGGCCTCTGCCCTGAGCGATTTCGTCGATGGGTTGAAGGTAGGGATCGGACCGGGTTCGATCTGCACGACACGGATCGTCGCGGGCGTGGGCGTGCCGCAGGTCTCTGCGATAGCAAACGTCGCCGAGGTGGCGCATGAGGCCGGCGTACCGGTGATCGCAGACGGCGGTATCCGCTTCTCCGGTGATATCGCAAAGGCGATCGCCGCCGGTGCGGACTCAGTCATGGCAGGCAGCCTCTTTGCCGGGACCGACGAGGCGCCGGGGAGGGTTACGACGATCAAAGGCCGGCGCTACAAGCAGTACCGGGGGATGGGATCGCTCGGTGTCATGAGCGGCGGGGAGTCGAGCGACCGCTACTTCCAGAAGAAGGAGATCGGGAAGACCAAGTTCGTCCCCGAGGGTGTCGAAGGCGTCACCCCCTACGTCGGCCGGGTCTCGGATGTCATCTACCAGCTCGTCGGCGGCCTGAAGTCTGCTATGGGCTACACGGGGTCAAGGACGATAGAGGATCTGCAGAAAAACGGCAAATTTCTCCGGATCACGCCTGCGGGCTACGGCGAGAGCCACCCGCACAATATCATGATCACCGATGAGGCGCCGAATTACCGCCTCTTCGAGTGATACATTTTTTATACCCGGATCACTAACATTTAGTAAACATGCTTGGGGGTAGTGAGGTTTCCCGCCTTCTTGATATACTGGGGAACCGGAACAGGCGACGGATAATAGAACTCTTGCGGCAAAAGCCGTGCTTTGTGACCGAGATCTCCGAGCGGCTCGTACTCAGTCCAAAGGCGGTGATAGAGCACCTGCAGATGATGGAGCGTGAACAGATCCTCATCTCCTGCCAGGATGAGCGCAGGCGAAAGTATTACTATCTCTCGCATGACATCAATATCATCGTAAACCTGCAGAAGCAGGAAGAGGTCATGCTTCCTCCAGTCAAAGAGGACCAGAAGGTCAGGTTCGCACGATCCCTCACAATGTTCAAGAGGATGATCAGGGTTCGCGATGAACTTCTGGATAATCTCGAACACCTGGAGCGCAACATTGAATCGGGGTTTGTCGAGATGATGCGCACGGGAGAGGGCATCATCGCCGGCGACGGAGATCTGGAGATTCTCCTCGCCCTCTCCCACTTCGACCTGACGCTCGTTGAACTCGAGGAGATGTGCAGCCTATCCACGGATGAGCTGAAACAGAGACTGAACAACCTCATGTATACCGAGGTTGTCGAACAAACGAACGACCGATACCAGATACGTGGTACACATGGCGAATAATCCATACGACGAGATGTTTCGGAACATTGCGCGGCTGATGGAGAAGATCTTAAGCGATATGCCGCTCCAGGATCCGAGGATCATCGGGTTTACCATCATCAGCGGACCACCTGATGCTGCACCTGATTTTGACCCACCCGGAAGGGACGGGGACGAAGAAGGCGCGTTTGAGGTGATCGAAGGGGATGACTGCATCTACATCACCGCCGTGGTGAACACCCGGGCCGAGGGCGCTCCCTACGTCACGTTCCAGAACGAATCCGTGACCCTCTGCACAGGGGGGGATGCGGAGACGGTCATCGATCTCGACTGCGAGATCGATGTTCTACATAGTTACTACAATGTGCAACACGGCGTGATCGATGCCGTATGCCGGAAGAAAGGCACACCCGGTGGGATCACCCGG
>JAAZID010000276.1 GCA_012510295.1 Methanomicrobiales archaeon
CGGGCGAAATCCTTCACGTCGACCGCGGGGATCTCCGGGAACCGGGCGAGGAACGCCCCGCGTCCGGGCTCCTTCTCGGGCGAGTAATACGTCATATTCACCCCGCAGACCGGAGACGAGTCCACCCCGATGATCGCAAGCGGCATGTCGCCGCGTTCCCGTATCGTGGCGCGGACCTCCGCCTCAAACCGGTCGAGGAGCGCCGCAAACTCGAGGGTCGCGAGCCGCTCGATGAACGAGGTCGGCGGGCGATCGGCCCCGAGGTAGATCGTCTCCGGGCAGGGGAGCGGGACGACATCGATGGAGAAACGGTGGCAGCGTTCGATTGCCCGGCGGAAGTAGGTGATATCCTCGTCAGTCGTTATACCGCGGGCGCGGTATGCAGGATCTCTGATACAGGGAGCGACGAGCACGTACATTGATTAGTACCTGGGCGGCGTACCATAACAAGACAGATGATACCGCTCTACGCTTACCGGGACAACACCTGCGACCCCCGGAAATGCACGGCAAAAAAGCTCGGGCAGCGCGGATTTGCCACCATCATCACATCCATCGCAAAGATCCCCCGCTCAACCCTCCTCCTCGATCCGACCGCAGAGCAGGCAGTCTCTCCCGCCGACCGGCACCTCCCCTCGATAACGGCGCTCGACTGCTCCTGGGAGGTGCTCGATACCGGGGCCGTCTCGCGCTGGCGCAACCGCCGGGCGCTCCCGTTCCTCGTGGCCGCAAACCCGGTGAACTTCGGCCGGCCGTTCCGGCTGACGTCGGTCGAGGCGATGGCTGCGACGCTCTACATACTCGGGGAGAAGGAACAGGCCCGGAGCATACTCGCCCCGTTCGGGTGGGGGCTCCGGTTCCTCGAAGTAAACGCCGAGCCTCTCAAGGAGTATGCGCAGGCAAAGGATAGCGGCGAGGTCGTCGCCATCCAGGAGCTGTATATGGCGTGACCCCCCAACCTTCTATCCAGGATCCCCGGTCATGTAACCGGGGGAGAAGTTTCGGGTAAACGAAAAACCCGGCGATCGCCTGCTGCCAGAACTGCCACGCCGGGGATACAGCGATCACACAGAATCAGGGTATTATCCTCCCTTCGGGTGGTGGAGCGAAGAAGAGCGTGATACAGAAAGGTGGTACGGGGGGTGGATACCCACCACCCGGCCACCCGAGCGCGGTGGAGTCCGCACACGATTGAGCGAGTGTGAGCTGATCCCTCCGGGATGCGCTCCACTCGCATCTACAGTTCTCTCATGTCACCGGGGTAATAGTTCCCCAATCATAAGATGACGCATGCAATATTTATGCTATCCTATTTTGTTTCGGCTGTCGGACGCCATTTCCAGCGTATTTCACCGAAATACTTTTGAATAACCCAAAACATCCTGGATAGATCCCGTGGCAATGCATCCACTGGTGAAACAAACGTGACATATGGACGGGTACGAGGAACAAAACGTTGCCTGCTGCCGGCTGGAGACCCCACCTCAGGAGGGGCGCGAGGCGTGCCCTCATACACCCGGGTATGGCATGGTCACTACTGGAAGAGATATGCCCGCCCCGGACCTGCTCACGCAAACCCGGCAAGATAAACCCGCGCAAACGCCGATATCTCCGCCCGTGTATCCGGACGGAGGATGGAGAACGCCCGCACCCGGCGAATGCGAGAGCCTCATCACCCCGGGCCGGGGCCGGCGCGACTCCAGAGGTCGGGCGTGGATGCCAGGAAAACTCTTTATCATCGAGAGATACGGACAAAACCCTGTTATCAACCCCTATTTTCCTGTCAGTCTCTGTTAAACCGGCAGATATTAGTACAGGTTCTATCCACCCTCAATTATGCGTATACGTGTGATCATCGCCGCCCTCCTCATCACCGCCGTGGTGCTTGTGGCCGGCTGCACAGAAGAGATCCCGCCTCCCCCGGATGACGGGGCCGGGGAGTCGATCCTCCAGGAGACCATCACCGGCATAAACAGCGAACTGGAGGCGATACGCGCCTCTATCGGCGAGAGTGCCCGGGTTCTCGGCGAGACCGGGCTTGCCAGCGCCGAAGGGGAGGAGGCGGTGCGGCAGGCGATGCTGAACCACCCCTACACGGAGTCGACCCTGGTGGTGACGAAGGAGGGCATCGTGACCATGGCCGTGCCCGAGGACTACGCCGGGACAATTGGAAGCGACATATCATCTCACCTGGAGACAGAGAGATCGGTCCGGGAGCAGATACCGCTCGTAAGCGAGGTCTTCCCTCTCGCGGAGGGCTACGCCGGGGTTGCCCAGAGTCACCCGATATTTGAGAGGGGAGGGGAGTACATGGGGTTCGTGAGTACCGCCTACCCGCCCAATGCCTTCATCGACCCGGTGGCGGCGCCCCTGATGCACGGCACCTCATACGACATCTGGGTGGCGCAGACCGATGGGATGGTCATATACGACACAACCCCGGGGGAGATCGGGCGAAACCTCTTCTCAGACCCGGTATACCAGTCTCCAGAGCTCCAGGAAGTGTTCTCCCGCATCGCCGCTGAGCCCTCCGGGTCACTCGAGTACTCGTTCTGGGACAGGGACTGGGAG
>JAAZID010000277.1 GCA_012510295.1 Methanomicrobiales archaeon
CACCAGGACGGCGATATCGGCGACCGGACCATAGCGGGTCGTCCCGTTGAATGCGAAGAGTATCAGGTCGTGTGCGTAGGTGAGGGGTGAGATGAGTGCGATGGTCTGCCCCCACGCCGGCATGCTTGAGATAGGGATGAAGACCCCGCTGATGAAGAGGAGGGGCAGGCGGACGAGGTTTAAGAGCGACATCACCTCGCCCACGTTCTCCGTGCGGTATGAGGCGAAGAGTGTTCCCATCGTCGAGAAACAGAGGGAGGTGAGCACGATCCCGAGGAGGAGGAGCCCGATGTAGATGATCCCCGTGCGGAGGGCGACAAGGCCGATCACCGTCGTCGCCAGGCCGATGACGGATGCGAATATCGCGCCGCTCAGGCTCACCCCGAGGACGATCGCCCGGACCGATATCGGGGCGGAGAGGAGGCGGTCGAAGGTCTTCGTCCGCCGCTCGATCGGGATGGAGACCGGTTCGATTGAGGAAGCGCTGAAGAGGAGGGTGATAGCGACAAGGCCGGGTATCAGGGTCCCCGCCGGGGCCTCCCTCCCTATGGCGAAGGCGAGGAACATAACGAACGGGAAGAGAAGGCTTGATACCAGGATGGACGGCTTGATGTAGTAGATCTTCATGTCCTTCCGTGCAATCGTCCATGCAGCACCGATATCGTAGGCGATCTCCTCAAGCAAGCCCGGCATCGCTCTCCCCCTCCTCCTTCTTTCTGTCGACAGGGAGTCCCGTGAGGCGGACAAAGACCTCCTCCAGGGTCGGTCCGCGGGTGGTGACGCTGATAGGGCGCAGGTTCTGCGCCTGTGCCAGAGTGCAGAGGGAGGCGAGGATCTCCGGAGGATCTGCTGTGTAGATCCGGAACTTGTCTCCCTCCTTTCGAACATCGATCGCCTCCGGGAACGCCCTGAGTGCCTCAACGATCCCCGGCCGCACTGCATCGAAGGATACCTCGACCGACTGGAAGCTCTCGAAGGTCTGCTTCAGTTTCTCCGGCGCATCGATGCCCGCGATGATCCCCCGGTTGATGATAGCGACCCGGTCGCAGGTGACATTCGCCTCCTCGATGTTGTGGGTCGTCAGGAGGATCGTGACGTTCTCCCTCGCGAGGTCCTGGATGACGTCCCTGATGAGCCGGCGGCTCTGGACGTCAAGCCCGGATGTCGGTTCGTCGAGGAAGAGGACTTTTGGCCTGTTCACAAGCCCCATGGCGAGCGTCAGGCGGCGCTTCATCCCTTTCGAAAACGATTCTGCAAGGTCGTGGCGCCGGTCGTAGAGGTCAAAGGTCTCGAGGAGGTCGCGGGCGTTCCTCTGGATCTCGGTCTCCTTGAGGTGGTAGAGCCTGCCGGAGAAGATGATGTTATCCCAGGCGGAGAGCTCGTCGTAGACGTTCGAGGTCTCGGCGACGATGCCCATCAGCTGCTTCGCGGCCCGGGTATCGCGGACGATATCGTGGCCATGGATCAGGGCGCGACCGCTCGTGATGCGGGTCATGCCGGTGAGCATCCTGATGGTGGTGGTCTTCCCCGCCCCGTTCGGGCCGAGGAACCCGAACGTCTCACCCTCCTCCACCGAGAAGTTGATCCCGTTCACGGCGACGTTATCGCCGAACCGTTTGGTAAGTCCGATCACCTCGATCGCGTTCATGGCGCCAGCTCAATCTCTATGTATCACCCCGCGAGATAAAAATGACCCGATCTCGGGCTGCCGGGCTATCGCCCCGGACAGTCCCTGTTCATGGGAGCGGGGGAGGAGCACGAAGCGTGGGCGGGGTGGGGTGGGGTGGGGTTACATG
>JAAZID010000278.1 GCA_012510295.1 Methanomicrobiales archaeon
AAGATCAGATCCTCCTCGGCGGTAAAGTGTGCCTCGATGGCCTCTCTGAGTCTGGTGAGTGCCGGCATCCATGCCCCATCCCTGAGTGGTATCGCTTCAAGGCGGGCAAGCATGTCACGTATATCGCTGTGTTCCCTGATCGACTGCCTGATCTCCTCCGGCACCACATCCCGGAGTCGCGCGTACAGTGTAGCCTCCTCCGCGTAGATATGTCCCGGCAGTTCCCGGCGAAGCGTGATGCAACGGAGGTCCCGCGTCTCCGGATCGCCTGCGAGGTCATCGAGGAGGCTCCTGATAAAATCGTGGTCTGCCCTGATCAGTTCAAGAATATGTGCCATACCCTTCTTCTCTCCATCCGGAGAGTCCTGTGGTGGCGGCCGCACTTAACAATTTCGCAAAAAACCTCGCCATCAAAAAATTGAGAGCGCTGGTGAGCACGGCACCGGCACTCTTACTGCGCCGCAACCGGGATTACGCTTTTCTTTGCTTCTTTGTACTGGCTGTCGAGACTTGAGAGCTCATCGCTGCTCATCTTTCGCTGCATCTGCACAAAGATCTTCTCCTCTTCTTCGCTAATATGGTGGCTCACGTTCTCCTGGATGACCTTGATCTTTGCCACCCAGATCTCTTCATCCGATGTGGATACGCTATCGAGCTGGCCGAGCAGTGTTTTTACCGCACTGTGTTCCTCGACGGCCTCAAAGGATATATCCCGCATATCAGCATCTTCTTTGAGCTTCGGATACAGTATCTGCTCCTCTCCTATGAGGTGCGGCATGAGATTCTCCTTCAGGGTTGCATACTTCTGCTCCCGGCCGCTAATGCCCTTGCTTATAAGCTCTGAGAGGATTGAGAGCACCATCTCGTGCTCCTGTTTCAGTGTATCGATAATATTCTCTGGCATCTCATCACTCCCCTGCACGAATGCAGGAGGGCACCTGAAGGGGTGCCAGCATATATACGTTATGCCTGGAGCCAGGAAGAGCCGGACAATCACCCCCTTCAGGCAGAACCGGAACAATCTGCACGTTATTGCAGTGTGCCGGTTCGTGAGTGGTGAGGGTTCCCGGCAGGCTCTCTCATCACCTCTCCTTCGGTCGGTAACGCTCGACCGGACCTACCGCCTCCAGTCGCCCGTCCACGAGGATGGATATGGCGCCGTGGCCGCACGCGACCAGACACCGCCTCTCCTCCGGTGCACGCTCTTCATCCAATTCTGCGATTATATCAAATAACGCCCTGCGTTCCTGGCGCGCAAGCTCGCTATCGACATTGACCGACGTCACCAGGAAATCGGCGAGCGAGTTGTAGCGCCGCCGGTCCTCATCGAGGCTCCCGAAGTTGATCAGCGTATCGGCGGTGAAGATGATGCTGTGGTCGGGGCAGAAGAAATAGACCTGGCCGTGCAGGTGCCCGCCCAGGGACTCGAGGACCTCGAACTCAAGGTCGTGGATTGTAAAGTGGGCGAGGACGGGGAAGATCGAGCGCATGCCGATCTTTCCTGCCGGGAAAAGTTCCGGGTCCTCCGGCGGAGCGAAGCGTGAGAAGAGGTTGATGATGGTCGTGTAGACCTCTTCGAGTATCGAAGCCTCACTGCGCGAACCATAAGCGCGGTTTGCCTGGCGGATGATCGCAAGCGATCCGGAGTGCATATACGCCTCCGCCTCAAAGAGCCCGCCCGCCCCGCAGTGGTCGGCATCGGCGTGGGTGATGTAGACCCGCCGGATCTTTTTGAGGTCTCCGAGGCCGTAGTGCTGGAGCATCCGCACGACGTCCTGGTGGTAGATACCGTAGCCGGTGTCGATCATGACCGTCTCATCCGGGGCGCAGAGGAGGAATATGTTTCCGCCGCCCGGCATCTGGAAGCAGACGACTTCGACGGCATCGCTGACCTGGATGCGCTGAAGATCCGCATAGAACCCCTCTCCGGTGGTGTCCCGGAGCGTTCTTCCTGTGCGGAGGATGCATTCAAAGACCTCTTCCGGGTTCTGGCCGAGACTGTAGAGCTCCTGGACGATATGATTGACATCATGCAGGAGGCTTAGCAGGAACTCGTCCTCCGCTGTCCCGATAAGTCCCCGCACCGCCTGGGCAAACCTGACGTAGAAGACGGTGTCGTCGAGGTTCGCGCCGGTCGTGTCATACTCAAGGATATCGAGCCGGTAGCGCGACTTCAGGCGGTCGAGCAGGTTCCCTGCGACCGCGGACTCCTCGACGTTCAGGCTTATGGTGACCCTCCCGGGGTCGCATCGCCGGTCATCGAAGTCGATGTAGGCGATGTTTGCACCCGCTCCGGTGATGTAGGTGAGGAGTTCGAAGAGGGCTCCGGGCTGGTGAGGGAGGTATACCGAGAACTTGAGGAATCCGAGCGTCGGAAGCGTCTCCTGGAGGTAGCCGATCGCATGGAGGTCTTCTTTCATCCGGGAGCAGGTTCCCGGTTCAGCGGTTACTTCAAAAAAGACCGTGGCGGGGTCGATCCTGCGGTCGTACTGGATGCGGTTGATGTTGCCCGAGTAGGACTTGATGATCTCGGCAGCGCGGTGGAGCGCGCCCGGTTCATTGGGCATTCTTGCGACGAAGGAGTATCGGAACACCTGGTTCACACCCTGGTTTGCAGGTACGTGTGTGATCGTTCTATATCCACTTTTTCTTGTGGTTTGCGTGTCGGGGGACAGGAAGGAGGATGTTGGGCTCTCCGGTGCGCCGGAGTGTGACGTCGATCGCTGTGGTCCCCCGGGGCACCTCCTGGCGTTTGAGCCCTGCGCCTACAGGGTCCGTCCCTGATGCTACCTGCATACCGTGGTGGCCCCTGGAGGTAAAGGCAAATCACGAACCACCCCCGTTACCAGAGCCTGTGGTCAGGTAATCGGCAGGTAACGGATCCCGGACCGGAACCGATCACGGCCGAACAACCTTCGAGTGAAGGGTCCGTGCCCAGGCCCGGATGGTCTTGAGATCGCGGAAATCTCCTGTCTCTGCCCTGATGAGCTTGATGATAGCGCGGTCCGTCACGGAGAGACGGCTGCTCTCCAGTTTCCCCGGGAAGATGCCGATATCTATGGGGTTCACGAGCATCCGCACCTGGCCCATCGAGGCCT
The DNA here is from genome assembly GCA_012510295.1 of Methanomicrobiales archaeon. Lineage (GTDB taxonomy): Archaea > Halobacteriota > Methanomicrobia > Methanomicrobiales > Methanoculleaceae > Methanoculleus. Next base: position 3,099 of record JAAZID010000278.1, read on the forward strand.
CCGCTCTCACGATAGCATCAGGCGTCCCGCCCATGACCGTGAGCCCCACGGCGAAGTAAGCGACCGGCATGCTGCGCAGGTGCTGCTGGTGCCGTTCGACGAAGACCTGCGCCTCAGGGAGCCACTTTCCCATGTATATCGGACTTCCGAGGATAACCGCCCCGTACGGGGTGAGGTCATCGACTTCATCGACCGGCCGCAGATCGACCGTAGCGCCTGCCTTCCGGAGTTCATCACCGACCACCTCCGCCACCTCTGCGGTTGAACCGTAACGGGTGGCATAGGCAACAAGAATCATATCTCCCATAATAGATGTATATCTCGCCCGATTGGTCTTATTCATTGCGGGAAGAGAGAAGTTAGATTCTTATGTGTCGGTTCCCCATTAAGCGCGGATGACGATCAGAGAAGAGAGTGCTGGGGTATGGTATCATAAGGGACAGACCTGCTGCACTGCAGGAAAGCTTGATAGAGCGATCGTCTGCTACAACAGGGCCCTTGAGCTCTCTCCTGACGATCCTGTTGTATGGAAGCGAAAGGGCTTCGTTCTCCTGAAAATTGGCCGTTACAGCGAGGCAGATGCTTGCTATGATCGGGCGCTCGAACTGGATCCGGATGATGCGACCGCATGGCAACGCAAGGGCTATGCCCTCGCTCGTCTCGGCGCGCACGCCGATGCCATCGCCTGCTGCGACCGGGCGATCGCGCTCTCCCCCAAACGCATCATCGCCTGGCAGAGCCGGGGATGGCTGCTCGGGCTCATGTGCCGGTACGGTGAGGCGGTCGACTGCTATGAGAAAGTCCTTGCGATCGACCCCGACCGCGGGTCGGCAGCATGGCACCGGGAGCGGATGTGCGAGAGAAGAGATCTCGAGGCGCTCGCATCCGAGGTCCGGGAGGCGGAACGGTTCGTCGAGGTGCCGGCCTGCATCCGCCAGGTGATCGTGGAGCGCGACTATGCCAATATCGGGATTGCGCGGACGGTGGTCCGGGAACTCGCACGCCAGGCAGAGAGGCCGGCGGTTCAGAGACCGTGATCGCAGGGAGAGTTCGCCCTCCTTCCCGCGCACGATAGACCCCGGCGATGACGCAGATCGCGGTGCCGGAGTCTACCCTGCGGGACATGGCCGGTCGCCAGCGCGGAAGAAGTGCTTAGCGGTGCCGGCCATGCCGAACAGGGCGGCGAAACCGGTGATACGGCTCATGATGATGTTGCTTCGTAGGTGGATGTCCACGGGATCCCGGGCTCTGTTCTGTCCTTATCTCGTGCGCCCTCTCGCCCCCCCTTCAAGCTTGCTCAGGTGGTTGCAGAGAGCGATTCCTGACCACTCTCTTCGCCCGCGCCCCGGGTTCCGGCGTGCCATATGTCAATAGTATTTCGTTTATAATCTACAATATATGACCAAATTTAATTAACTTTGAGGGGAGAATCTGTATCCACATGGCTGATGCAGGATCGACGAGATCACCTCACACGGAACCCGCCGGCACTCCACCGGAGGTCCGGTTGCACACAGCCGATGTGACATCGACCCCATCCCTATCGGATCGAGAGGTGCCTGACTACCGGCTCCGGTTTATCCTCCTGGTACTCGCCGCCGCCTCCTGCGTCATCGTCTCGTTTATCGTCGGCAGGTTCTCGATAGGCATATCCGACGCTGTTCTCATTCTCCTCTCGCCGATCGCTCACTTCGTCATGTCGGTGGATCTCCCGATCCTGGGCGACATCATTCACATCCTCCTCACGCCGGTCCTTCCCGTGATGGAGACCTGGGACGATGCGATGTACAGTGTCGTCTTCAACATCCGCCTGCCGCGGATTCTCGCGGCATTTCTTGTCGGGGCTGCCCTGTCGACGGCCGGCGCCGCATACCAGGGAATGTTCCAAAACCCCCTCGTCTCCCCCGATATCCTCGGAGCATCCGCCGGTGCCGGCTTTGGTGCAGCCCTTGCCATCTACTTTTATCTCGGGACCGGCGCGATCACGATCCTCGCGTTCGCCGGAGGCCTTGTTGCGGTCGGCACCGCGTATGCGGTCAGCCGCCTGACGAGGGGAAACCCCACCCTCGGTATGGTTCTTGCTGGAATCCTTGTCGGCAGCCTTTTTTCCGCATCCACCTCCTACATCAAACTCGTCGCCGATACCAACGATCAACTGCCGGCCATCACCTACTGGCTGATGGGCAGCCTTGCCGGTGCGACCATGGAGGATGTCTACTTTGCGGGCGTGGTGATCATCATCGGCCTCATCCCTCTCTACCTGCTCCGCTGGAGGATGAACGTCCTCACCCTCGGCGAGGATGAGGCGAAGAGCATGGGGATCAACACCCACCTGCTCCGCCTGATCGTGATCCTCTGTGCGACGCTCGTTACCGCGGTCGCCGTCTCCATCTCCGGCATCATCGGCTGGGTCGGTCTCGTGATTCCACATTTTTGCCGGATGATCTTCGGTTATGACTACCGGCGGGTCATCCCTGCGGCAGTCATTATGGGTGGCGGGTTTCTTCTGCTGGTGGATGATTTCGCCCGGACGATCGCAACCACCGAGGTGCCGCTCGGCATCCTCACCTCGTTTGTCGGAGCACCGATATTTGCCTACCTCTTGATGATGGGAGGGAGGCGATCATGAGCCTGGAGATATCCCATCTCTCCTTTGCCTACGGCCGGCGTACCCGCCTGGTCCTGGATGACGTCTCGTTCTCGGTGAAAGAAGGAGATCTTCTCGCTGTTCTCGGGCCAAACGGCGTCGGGAAGAGCACGATGTTCCGGTGCATCCTCGGGTTTTTGCGAAACTACCGGGGCAGCATCCGGTTGAATGGTCTGGACATCAAGACCCTTGATCACAAGGAGATCGCAAAACACGTCGCCTACATCCCCCAGTCGACGCACCCCGTCTTCAACTACACGGTGCTGGATGTGGTCCTGATGGGCCTGACCAATCAGGTGCGATTGCTCGGTACGCCGAACCAGGACCACATCGGTGAGGCATACGCGGCGATGGAGAGCCTCGGTATCGCCCATCTTCGGAATGCAGGGTACAGTGAGATCAGTGGCGGCGAGCGGCAGCTTGCCCTGATCGCCCGGGCGCTTGTACAGAAGGCAAAGATCCTGATCATGGATGAGCCGACGGCAAACCTCGACTACGGTAACCAGTTCCGGGTGATGTGCCGGATATCGGACCTCGCGAGAGATGGCTACATCATCATCCTCTCGACCCACAACCCGGACCATGCATTCCTGTATGCAAACCGGACGCTGATGATCTACGGCGGGCGGGTGATCGCCGATGGAACGCCGGAGGGTGTCCTGGATGCAGACCTGATCAGGGAGGTCTACGGCATGGACGTACACATCGAAGACTACCAGTACGGCTCACGCCGCCACAAGCTCTGCATCCCGATCGATGGGGGTATCGGGAAGCACGAGTAGCTGTTTGTCAACAATATTATATTTACTTACTTGAAATTATAATGATAATAATTTAATACCGTTACACCCAGATCATATTTATATCGTTCCCGTTTTTGGGGGTATATGTATGAAGACAATGATGAAAATGCTCATGATTCTCGCTCTCCTCTCCGTCATGGCCGTTGCATCCTGTAGTGCCGCCGGGGAGACGCGAACCTTTATCGACGATGTCGGCCGGGAGATCACCCTGCCGGTCGATATCGACGCGGTCTCGCCGTCCGGTCCCCTGGCACAGATCGTACTCTACTCACTCGACCAGGATCTCTTCGTGAGTGTCTCCAGTGAGTTTACCGATGCCCAGGC
>JAAZID010000037.1 GCA_012510295.1 Methanomicrobiales archaeon
AGAGAGATGGTTGGCAGGAGATCTCTCCCGGGTACAGTTGCCCCGGGACTTACGCGATCCGCTCTCCTGCGGCCTCGAGCCGGGGGGTCTGGTCGTAGATCTCCTCGACCGTGAGGACGACCGCCGCCATCCCCTCCAGGCGGGCCGCAAACTCCCCGGTATGCCCGGCCCAGACGCTCCTGTCAAGCAATGCCGTTACCTCATCATCCCTGTGGATCGCCACCCGGCCCTTAACCTTGTACGCCCTGAAGGGGGATTTCCATTCCCAGACAGAGAGCGATGCAACGGGGCGGTGCACAAGGTTCTCATGGGTCTGCATGAAGTAGAGCTCACCCCACACGATGGTCTCAGGATCCCTGACCATGACCGACTTTGCTGCAACATTGGGCATTCCGTCGGCCCCGACGGTCGCGACGGGGACCGAATGCCAGGCGCGCAGGAGCGCAATGAGGTTGTCGGGCATCATCGCCATGGTTCAATCGTACCTCCCCGAAGTCATATCCATAAAATTGGTCATCTCAATCCTCCCCTCTCATGGCCCATCCATGTTCATGGCCGATATATAGTGTTGCACCGAGAGGTTGACCAGAGTCCCGCCGCATACGCCCGGCGGCACGGTCCTCCGATGACTGCCCCCGGCAGCATGCAGGCCACGCCCTGCACCTCCCCAAGAGACCTCTGCTCAAGATCGGTATGACTTCGAAGAAATTCGAAGTTAACGCTGGGTATAACTATCAGGCATGTCATACCGCAGACCATGAACAGAACCCTTCCCGGCCTGCTGCTCCTGGCAGGCCTCATCGCATTCGGTTGCATCACTGCGGGGTGCATCGATACACCGGGGGCGACCTCTGAGAATATCACCCCTCCCGCCGGGGAGGAGACGCCGGCCGATGACCCCGGCGACGTGGCAACCGGAAACACCCGGTTCGCCTTTGACCTCTATCATCAGCTCGCAAACGACCCAAAGTACACAGACAAGAACATCTTCTTCTCACCCTACAGCATCTCCTCAGCCCTTGCGATCACCGGCGAGGGCGCTCAAGGCACGACCGCTGATGAGATCCGGGCGACACTCCACCTCCCGGCAGACGATACTCTCCGGCGAGAGGGATTTGCGGCGATCGATGCCAGCCTGAACAGCGGGGACGAAAACTACACCCTCCGCACCGCAAACGCCCTCTGGGCTGAGAAGACATACGCCTTCCTCCCCGAATACGTTGATGTTGCCAGGGACTGGTACTCGGCGGATGCGAAGAACCTCGACTTCAGAAGCGATCCTGAAGGGTCGCGCGCGACCATCAACCACTGGGTCGAGGAGAAGACCGAGGATCGGATCCGCGACCTCCTGCCGGCAGGCTCTATCGATTCCATGACCCGGCTTGTTATCACAAACGCGATCTACTTCAAAGGCACCTGGGTGAAGCAGTTCGATCCAGAGAAGACCCGGGAAGAGGAGTTCCGGGTCGGGGCGGAGAAGACCGTGACAGTCTCTATGATGCACCGGATGGATGAAGACGCCATATATGGATACAACGAGACCGATGCCCTCCAGGTGCTTGAGATGCCGTATACCCACGGAAACGGGAGCGAACTTGCGATGCTCGTCCTCCTCCCGAAGGATGACGACCTGACGGCCGCCGGAGATGCCCTCGACCCGGAGGCGATCACGGCCATCCGGCAGTCGCTTGTCAAACAGCAGGTGAAGGTATCCTTCCCGAAGTTCACGCTTGAGACAGAGTACAGCCTCCCGGGGACGCTCGCCGCGATGGGGATGCCGACGGCGTTCACCGATGCCGCCGACCTCTCGGGGATGGATGGAACCCGGGATCTCTTCATATCCGGGGTCGTCCATAAGGCGTTTGTCGACGTGAACGAGGAGGGGACCGAGGCCGCGGCGGCGACCGGGGTCATTATGAACCCCACAAGTGCACGTCCCGATACCACGCCCATATTCCAGGCCGATCACCCGTTTGTCTTCCTCATCACCGAGAAGGAATCCGGCACGATCCTCTTTATCGGTACGGTAGTAGACCCGGTTGGCTCGTAAGGGGCAGGGATCCCACCCCCTTCACACCTCCCTGAGCCGCTCGATGATCGTCTTTTGCAGGTAGCCTATGAGCGGCATGTCTGACCCGATCATAGCGTGCCGGCCGGAGCCTGCCGCTGCGATCGCAAGGAAATCCTGGCCATCGACCAGGATAGCACACTCCTCTTGCCGGAGGTCACCTTCTGTCGGCCTGTTCACCGGATGGGTCTCCAGGAGATCGATGACGGTTCCCCGGGCCTCATATATCGGGAGGTTGATACCTGCGTACTCCTCGCTATTGCGCACGACGACGTAGAGATCGATCTTTCGTTCAAGCGGCTTGATCGCCGCGTGGTGCCTCTGGAGGAACTCAGGGTTGTAGCAGAGGATCACCATGCTCTTCTTCACCCGGCGGAGGAGTGAGGCGATGTGGTTCTCGATCGCCCAGTCGCTCCGGAGGATGAAAAACGAGTCCGGGACAAGGCGCGGTTTGACCGAAAGGCTCTTGAGCGCTTCCCGGACCTCCTCGAGGGAGCGGATGTAGTCCTCCTTGAGCCGGTCGAAGATCTGATCGACATCCAGCACGTAGTACGAAGTCGGGGAACCCTCTTCCACCCCGATAAACCCCCTCCGGGCCAGATCGTTTAAGATCTCGTATATCCGCCCCCGGGGAACCCCGCTCACCTCATGGATATCACGGGCAGTCGCTTTTTGCAGCCCGACGAGCGAAGAGTAGACGCTCGCCTCGTATTCGTTCATCCCGAGAGCCCGGAGCCCGGGGACAACCTCAACAGTCATTGCACCTCTATTTGGTTGCACCAGATTTATGGTCTGTGGAACAAGATGATTACAGTGGCGAGAGAGACCATCTCCTCGCATGGGGAGTCCACCG
>JAAZID010000279.1 GCA_012510295.1 Methanomicrobiales archaeon
AATCAGCGTTGCTTCGCCTACAACAACTTCCTCCTGGTCGGCCCCGCATCCGATCCGGCGGGGATCGCGAACATGACCCCTGAGGAGGCGTTTGAGGCGATCTATGTTGCCGGCACAGAAGGCGAAGAGGATGTGATATTCGTCTCCCGGGGTGACGACTCCGGCACCCACAACCGCGAACAACAGATCTGGGAGACCGCCGGCCACAACTATACTGAGGAGATCCAGGACTCCGGGCCCTGGTACCTTGAGACCGGGAGCGGTATGGGCGATACCCTGACCGTCGCCAACCAGAAAAATGCTTATACACTCTCCGACATCGGGACATACCTCGCCTTCCAGGACCAGATCGACCTCGTCGAGCTCGTGACTGAGGGCGACCAGCTCCTCAACCGCTACAGCGCGATCGCCGTCAACCCTGATATGGCGTCGGGCGTGAACATCGATGAGGCTAATAATTTCATCAACTGGCTCATCTCAGACGACACAAAGGCGTTCATCGGGGAGTTCGGCGTTGAAGAGTTTGGTCAGCCACTCTTCGTGCCGCTCTACGAACCTGAGTGTACTGAACCACCATTCAACTGCACCTGTGCAGGGCCGGTGACCGCAACGGCTTGAACTAGGGAGTGTTCAGACCCTGCTGCCTGCCCCATTATCCTGGCAGGCGGCGGGACTATCCTCTCCCCGGGTTAACAGGAGGTCGTTGACACATCCTGTGGGATAAATATTTATGGGTGGTCGTCGTTTAGCGCGCTGCTATGAAGACGAACGTCACTATCCTATCGGCCGGTGCTCTTCTGGTCCTTCTCGTCCTCGCTATATTTGCAGGATGCACAGGGACCGCGCCGGGGGAGAACGAGACGCCAGGTGCTACAACGACCACACCCGCCTCTGGTGCGAGCGTGGTAAAGATTGCCACCACGACCAGCCTTGAAAATACAGGTCTTCTCGCGGAACTTGAGCGAGTCTACGAAGGTGAGAACGTGGTGGACCTCCAGTTCATCGCCCAGGGAACGGGGCAGGCACTTGACACCGCACGACGCGGCGATGTCGACCTCGTCCTCGTCCACGCACCTGCGCTTGAGGAAGAGTTCGTGGATGAGGGCTACGGGATCAACCCGCGTTGCATCGCCTACAACTTCTTCATCATCGTCGGGCCGGAGTCTGACCCGGCGGGGATAGAGGGTATGGATCCTGTGGAGGCCTTCAAGACCCTCTACATCGCTGGTACGAACAACACACCGGGCGTGGCCTTCGTCTCCCGGGGCGACAACTCCGGCACCCATGTCCAGGAGAAGACGCTCTGGGGGGAGGCGGGCTATGACTACGACAAAGACATCCTTACCGCCGGGGCCTGGTATGTCGATGCGGGCAAAGGCATGGGCGACACACTGATCCTCGCCGACGAAAAGAAAGCCTACACGCTCACCGATGAGGGCACCTATCTCTCGTTTAAAGATCGACTCGCGCTGGTGCCGGTCATCGAGGAGGGGACGGAGCTCATGAACCGCTACAGCGCGATCGCGGTCAACCCCGAGAAACACCCGGGCACGAACGCGAAAGGAGCTGTGGACTTCATCAACTGGCTCGTCTCCGATGAAGGAAAGGAACTGGTCGGTGATTTCGGGACGGCTGAGTTCGGAAAGCCGCTCTTTATCCCGCTCTACGCGCCGGAGTGCACCGAACCGCCGTTCAACTGCACCTGCGCAGAACCGGTGCCTGTGCCCGCGTGAGACCGCAACACCAGGTGACGATGGGGATGAGGCGATCGGCAACGTGATGGAGCGTGATGAAGTATGGTGAATGGGAGCCCGATCATCGAGGGGTTCATCGAGGCCATCAACCTCATCATCACCCTCAACCCGCAGGTGGTCGAGATCACCATCCGCTCGCTCTACGTCTCCCTCACCGCCACCTTCTTCGCCGCGCTGATCGCCCTCCCCGCCGGGGCGCTGATCTACTTCTACGAGTTCCGGGGGAAGCACGCGGTCGTCTCGACG
>JAAZID010000280.1 GCA_012510295.1 Methanomicrobiales archaeon
CGATGATGCACGCCTCACCGAGAACGTTTGAGGCGAGGACGGTCCCCTGGCCGCCGATACCGACGATCAGGATATCAGACGAGGGTCTCATCGCCGTCCCTCCATCGCGATCGCACCTGCCGGACATATATCCGCGCAGACGCCGCAGCCGGCACAGAGGTCGGTGATCAGTGCGGTCTCCCCATCAAAGGCGATCGCCGGGCAGCCGAACGACCGGCAGACGCCGCAGCCGGTGCAGATATCGGCACGGACCTCGTAGGGTTTCCGCCTGATCCCGGCACGCCGCGCGGTTATGATGCAGGGCTGTTTTGCTATGATGACGCGGACACCTCTGCGCTCTTTTGCCTGGCGGAGGGTATTGAGGAGGAGGGGGAGGTCGTAAGGGTCGACCGTCTCGACCCATGCGACCCCGCACGACCGGCATATTGCCTCAAGGGAGATCGGGGTGCTCTCCTCACCCGTTGCGGTCACCCCCGTGGTGGGGTTTGGCTGGTGGCCGGTCATAGCGGTGATCCGGTTATCGAGTATGACGACGACCATATCGGCACCGTTGTAGACGGCGTTTAAGAGCCCGGGTATCCCCGTGTGCAGGAACGTCGAGTCGCCGATGGTACAGACCACCGGCCGTTTCTCACCCGATCGGGCGATACCGCTCCCGACGGTGATCGAGGCGCCCATGCAGATGGTGGTATCGACCGCTCCGAGCTGGAGCCCGAGGGTGTAGCACCCGATGTCGCTCGGGAAGATACCGTCGCGAAAGACCCTCTTCATGGCATAAAACGTCGACCGGTGCATACATCCGGCGCAGAGGATCGGTGGGCGGGGCGGAACCCCCTGAACCGGCACAACCTCCTCGAAGGTCGTCATCGGGGTTATGCCCGCAGCCTGCATGGCGGCGGCGACCGTCGCAGGGTTGAGCTCACCCTCAAACGGCACCGCGCCGGTCATCTTGCCGAAGACCTCCGTCTTCGTCGCCACCTGGCGCACCGCCTCCTCGAGGACCGGGGAGAGTTCTTCGATGACGAGGACGCTCTCGTGCTGGTCGATGAAGGACTTGAGCCAATCCCTGTCGATCGGGTAGGCGCCTATGATCGCGAGTGAGACATCATCCGGGAGCACCTCGTGGACGTAGGCAGCAGCGACACCGCTTGTGATGACAGCGGTCCTGCCCCGGATGGTGTGGCGGTTGTAGCCGAGCTCGACCAGACGTCTCCTGATCGCCGCCTGTTTCTCGTTCAGGGCCTTGTGGAGCATACGGGTGTGCGCAGGGATGACCACATACTGCTTCGGGTTCCGATGGAAGGTCGCGGTCCGGCTATCGGTGCCGGTCTCCCCGATATCGATATCGCCCTTTGAGTGGCATATACGGGTCGTGGGACGGAAGATCACCGGCAGGCCGAACTCCTCAGAGAGAGCGAAGGCATCCCGCATCATATCATGCGCCTCCTGGACCGACGCCGGGTTCATGCAGGGGAGCCGGGCGAAGTGCGCGTAACGCCGGGTATCCTGCTCGTTCTGGGAGCTGTGTGCGAAGGGATCGTCAGCGGAGAGGATGACGAAACCGCCGGTGACGCCCGTGTATGCGCTCGTCATCAGGGGATCGGCCGCAACGTTCAGCCCGACGTGCTTCATCGTGCAGAGTGCGCGTAGACCGCACCAGGAGGCGGCAAGCGCGTTTTCGAAGGCGACCTTCTCGTTCGTGGACCACTCCACAGTGAGAGGTCGCTCCTCCTGCACCCTGAGGATATCGATCACTTCCGAGGATGGCGTCCCGGGATAGCCACTGGCAAAATCGATGTTTGCCTCCAGGCATGCATGTGCAATGCCCTCGTTTCCGAGTAGGTATCGTACTGCCATTGTTCCACTCAACTGTACTTCTATTGTCGGTTTTCAAGATAGCGCTTTGGATGTGTTCCAAAACAATTAAGTGTCTGGATATCTGATATTGTAGGGTAGTCCCTACAGGGCCCGTAGCATAGCTGGTGGTGCACCCGGCTGATAACCGGGAGGTCGTGCGTTCGAATCGCATCGGGCCCATCCTTCTTTTATCTCGTTCTGAATCGTTTCACAGCACCTTCGGGCTATGAGCCTTTACGTATCTCATCCCGGAAACTCTGGTTATTCTCAGGATTCTGTAAAAAAGAGGGGTGATCCGGGAGCGCACTCCTCTAACCAGAACCCTCGGGCCGGCGGTAGACGAGGTGCTCAAGCAGCAGAACCACTATGATGCCCACAACAAAGCCGTTTGTGATCAGGGGCCTGATGATCGCCGGGAACCCGGCGGCGACCGCATCGGGCAGGAACGCCACCACGGTTCCGAGGAGGAGGGGGACACCGACGATCAGCCCCTCATCAAACGTCCTGACAGCGCTGCTATCCTGTCCGAGCATAAGCCCTGCCGCGATCTGGGCGACCATGACGTAGGCGAGGACGACGCCGATGACCGGTCCGGGGATGCTTGCAAGGCCACCGATGGCGAGGGGGGAGAGCGCCATGAGCGCGAGCGCCACGCCGGCCGGGACCAGAGCGAACCGGGACGCGCACCCCGTGGCGGCGATGACGCCGGGGGAGAGTGAGAAGTTCACCGGACCGATCACCCCGGTGAGGCCGGCGAGGGCGTTACCGAGCCCGGTGACGGCCACCCCCCGATTTGTACGTTCACCCATATTATCGGCCGCAAGAAGGCCACCCACCGACTGGATGGATCCGAGGTCATTGATGGCGAGCGCAAGGAAGCAGATCAGGAATGCCGCAAGGACCCCGATATCGGGAACGGCGAGTGATGCGAGCAGGTCGCCCGGGAACGCGAGCAGCGCGGTTCCTTCCGCCGGCAGGGGGACTGCGCCGAAGAGAGCAACGTAGGCCAGGGTGCCGAATATGATCGCCCAGAGTGCAAGGGTTGACTTCCATATCCCTTTCAGGAACCCATTTGCGATGAAGAGGATGAGAGCGAATGCGAGGGCGAAAACGAAGGTATGTGTCGCCGGGACCGTGCCGCCGCCGTCGGTGATCAGGTCGAGGATGACGGGGGCGAGGGTGAAGGCGATGAGCATGAGGACGACTGCGATCACCCGGGGCGTAAAGAGGCGTTTGAGGTACTCAAAGAGGCCGATTGCTGCTATCCCGGCAAGGAGGAGTCCACCTACCAGTATCGATGCGTTGATAGCGCTAAACCCTGCGCCGAGACTTGCGAGGACTCCTATCAGGAGCACCGTTGCAGGACCGATCACCAGGGGGAGCTTATGGCCCAGGTAGATCTGGGCCAGTAGCACCAGGGCGGTGAGGAGGAAGAGTTTCTGAAGGTAGGGAATGGCTGGCCCCCCGTAGAGGCCGGCCATCACTTTGCCGATGATGAGGATGGCAGGCACGCTCACCGCAAGCCACTGCAGGCCGAAGATGATGAGGGAGGCCATCTCTGGTCGGTCATCAATACCGTAACTGAATCTCACTGTAATAACTCCTGGCGGAAATGCCCGCCTGATCGGGCATTCGAGCCTATATTGAGACATTTCATTCCGGGACCGATAAGAGTTCCCCCCGTTTTTGCCGTTAGAAGGGCACGGGACGCTATCTAATGACCGTTTTTACCAGGAACCGGTGGTTTGATGCCCATAGCCAGGAACTGATTATTATGATTTCACCCGATCATGATCCCGGCATCACGCGGGGGCGGCGAGCGTGAACGCCGTCGAGGTCAGGGGTCTCTCGCGGTCATTTGACGGTCGCAACATCCTGAACGACGTCTCGTTCACGGTCGGGCACGGGGAGGTCTTCGGCTACCTCGGCCCGAACGGGGCCGGAAAGACAACGACCATCCGCATCCTGCTCGGCCTGCTCACACCCGGCGCGGGGGAGGTCCGTGTTCTCGGCCGGGATCTCGCCGCCGATGATGACGCACGCGCGAAGGTCGGGGTGCTCTTCGAGAACAACGGTCTCTCCGACCGGATGAGCGCCACGGCCAACCTCACCTACTACGCAGGGCTCTACGGTGTGGACGAACCTGCAGAGCGGATCGACGACCTCCTCACGCTCGTCGGCCTTGCGGATCGGCGTGATGACCTGATCGGGACATACTCGACCGGCATGAAGCGGAGGCTCGGGATCGCCCGGGCCATCCTCCACCGGCCGGAGATCGTCTTCCTCGATGAACCATCTTCCGGCCTCGACCCCGGCGCGCAGAGGATGGTCCGCGACCTCATCGTCGAGCTCTCCCGGCGGGAGGAGATGACCGTCTTTCTAAACTCCCACCACCTCGACGAGGTCCAGCGGATCTGCTCCTCTGTCGCGATCCTCGCCGGGGGCAGGATCCGGGCGTTCGACTCGGTGGCAAACCTCACCGGCGCCCGGGATCGCCCGGCCGTGACGGTCACCCTCGCCGACCCGGGCGACCGCGCGGGTGCATCCAGGGTGATCGAGGCGCTACCGTTCGTCGCCGGGTGTGACCCCGACGGTGAGGGGATCCACTGCACACTCTCCGACCCCGGGGCGACACCGGACCTCATTGCCGCGCTCGTCGATGCCGGTCTCCGGATCGAGGAGGTCAGGCGATCATCGCGGTCGCTTGAGGAGATCTACATCGAACACGTCGGGTCGGCAGGGGGCGGGGTATGAAGACCTTCAGCGTCATCGCCGGCCGTGAGATGCGTCTCGCCCTCCGGAACCGGAGTATCCTCATCTCTGCGGCCATCTTTGCCATATGGTTCCCTGTCATGTCCGCCTTCGGGGTCGCTGCGGGTGCCAGGGGAGATGCCGCAACCATAGCCGGCGGCATCGCCGCGATAACCCTCCCGGTCGGGGTCTTCATGGGCTACATCTTCTGCGCCGACGCCTTCCTCCGGGAGAAGCGGGATGGGACCATCGAGACACTCCTCTGCACACCGGTCTCGCTCCGCCGCCTCTGGGAGGGGAAAGCCATAGGGGTCGCCGTGCCAGCGTACGTGATGGCGCTCATCTCGGCCACCGTGACCATCGCGGCGATCACCGCCATCACCGGGATCACGGTCGTTACCGAGCCCCTGCTCCTCCTCCACCTCGCGGCGATCGTCCCGGTCTGGATAATCGCCTCGACGGGACTCATCGGCGCGGCCCAGCTCGCGCTCGGGATGCGGGAGAACCAGATCCTCGGGTTCCTCCTCATCTTCGGGTTCATCTTCATCATCCTCGGGCTCCAGGAGATCGTGCCGGGCGGCCCCGGGGTCTCACTGGTAACAGAGGGGATCCTTGCGGCCGCCGGGATAGCACTCATCGCCTTTGCCCGCTTCATCGCCGGGAAGGTGACCCGGGAGCGGATCGTCCTGACGATACCGTGAAAGGGCCGGGGGGGGAGGCCACCCCCTCGAAAAAGAGCAATCGTTCTCGCAGATCCAGAATACCTAGAGAACCTCATCGCCGTAGATATACGGCCTGAGCGGCTCCGGGATCGTGACCGATCCGTCCTCGTTCTGGTAGTTCTCGAGGATCGCCCGGATCGTGCGCGACGTCGCTATCGCGGTGCTGTTCAGGGTATGGGCATAGCGCTTCGACGTGAACTCGACAGGGTCGCGCACCCTGATATTCAGCCTGACCGCCTGGTATGCCGTGCAGTTCGAGCACGAGACCACCTCGCGGTATCGCTCCTCGCGCGGCATCCAGACCTCGATATCGTACTTCTTCGCGGCGACGGTCCCGATATCACCTGTGCAGATCGAGACGACCCGGTAGGGGAGGCCGAGGTGCTGGAAGACCGCCTCGGCGTTCGCGAGCAGCTCTTCGTGGAGAGGCCAGGACTGGTCAGGCGTGGCATAGATGAACTGCTCGATCTTGTGGAACTGGTGGACCCGGAAGAGCCCCTTCGTGTCAAGCCCGTGCGACCCGATCTCGCGGCGGAAGCACGGGCTCACTCCTGCGAGGCGGAGCGGGAGATCCTTCTCCTCAAAGATCTCATCACAGTACATAGCGGCCAGCGGGTGCTCGCTCGTCGCGATGAGGTACTCGTCTTCATCCTCGATCTTGTACATGACGTTCTCGAAATCGGCGAGGTCGGTTACGCCCTCGTATGCGGCCCGGTTCATCATGTACGGCGGTATGATCGGGATGTAGCCGCGCGCAACGAGCAGGTCCATCGCGAACCGCTGGAGCGCCATATCGAGCAGGGCGAGCCGGCCCTTCAGGAAGTA
>JAAZID010000281.1 GCA_012510295.1 Methanomicrobiales archaeon
CTCGTTCGTGCTTGCGCCCATGAACTTGTACTTCTTGCTCCCGATCTTTGAACCGCTCGCGACGATGCCGCCGGGGAAAGGCGTGATGACGCCGGGGACGCCACCGATGGCATCGACCGCCGCCTGCGCAGCGACGAGAGCAGCCATCTGGTTCTCACCCATGATGAAGAAGTTGCCGCCGGCAACGCCCTTGATGGCGCCGAACTCCTCCTCACCGATATACTCGCCCTCCATGATCGGGATAGCCCATACCGTCCGGCCACCGACCTCGCGCTTCTCCTCATATCCGTCGCCGAAGAAGTGGAGCTTGACCGGGAGCTTCTCCTGGACCTCAGCGACGACATCAGCGAGACCGTCAAAGACCGCCGTCGTCGGCGCGGTGAGGATGCACTCGGCGAGACGCTCCACAACCTGCTCTTTAAGCTTCTTCTTGCTCGCACAGATCAGGATCGCATACCCCGGGCGCCCGTCAGGGGTCTCATCGGGGGAGACGAAGCAGTCGATTCCAGCCTCTGCCGGACATCCTATGGTAGAAGTCGCAAACCCAACGGCCTCAACCGCGGCTTTGTACGCCCATTCCTCGGTGACAGCGGTGATAACGGGCCGCGCCACCCAGGTCGGGAACGCCTCTGCATAAGTATCGTCGATAGTAACGCCATTTAGTTCCATGGACAGAATACACCTCGTTTGCTACAATGTCACGATGCGGACAGAATAAAGTTTCTTTTTCTCCCGGCGCCGCGGCAGGAGGGAGAGGGACTCAAGTATGGTCTGATCCAGGACGTGCAGTCCGAACGGATGGCACCCGGCACTCACCCACTGCCCGGAGGACAGGGATCCGGCAAACCCCGGCGGGAAGGTGTGATTATCTTGCTGCCCGGAGGTATACGCCAGGAAGCGCATAACCGCCGGGCCCGGCGGATCTTCCGGAGGATGAACCAGACCCGCGCCCCCGATCGAACCAGGATTCAAGGAATCATCCCGTGTAAGGGGGCAGCGCAGGCAGATTCTGTGGGCAGGTGATCCGGGTTCGTTTTGGCGATCAGGTGCGGACATGCGGCACGGGAAGTGGTAAGACGATGGATACAGGAAAGGATACCGCCCATACCGCGCATCAGATTCTCCACCTGGCTACAGGACCGAGATGAGAGATGGGCGACACCGGGAGAGATTTTGCTCGATCTCATCACCATACTGCGGGTTTGACCACCGTTTTTCACCAAAACACCCGTTTTAGGATTTAAGGGTTCCGGTTTGATCTCCTGTGCGAGAAACTGTTTAGAGAGAGTATTTGCGGCATTGGGTCGACATGAGAAACTTTTTGAAATATATTAATTATCGAATAATCATAGTTCTGGAATATAAGCCTGCCGAATTTCAGAAAGTTTATGTATATTCTTTGACAACTCTGTTTATATCGATTTTTAATCGATCAGATCTGGTGCGTGATAACCATGGCATTCGCATTGCACATCAATATGGAACGATGTACAGGCTGTAACAACTGCGTGGTGGCATGCCCGGTCGACGCTCTCGAGCTCTATACCGAAGATCCGGTTACTACCGAGAAGATCTACAAAGTCAAGGATGGCAAAGCCGTTATCCTGGACTACAACTCTGAGCTCTGCGCCGGTTGCGGCGTATGCGTCGAGGCATGCCCCTATGAAGTTATTAAGCTTGTAGGACCGTGGGAGAGCCGGGCGAAAGCCCGAAAAGTGGAAGCCTAGGAGTGATACTGAAATATGGCATTGTTTCCAAAGTATTCCAAGACGCGAGAAGGACAGAACGTCATCGCGGAGCAGAGGCTCCTGAAGGCGGTTAACAATCTGATCCTGAACGCAGAGACATGCACAGGCTGTGGCATCTGTGTCGATGCCTGCCCTGAGGAAGCGATCGTGCTCGGACCAGTCGGTGCGACACGCCGCGGGGCAATCGACTACGCCGATCCTGTCGATGTCGACCCCGAGAAATGTTCGTACTGTGGCGTCTGTGTCATCATGTGCCCCTTCAATGCGATGACACTCAAGATCGATGGAGAGGAACGGCTCCCGATCCTTGAGAAAGAAGGATTCCCCCAGTATGATATGGTCACCGTAATCGACGAAGAGAAGTGCACCCGGTGCACCATCTGTGAGGAAGTCTGCCCGAGGGACGCCATCGCCCGCGATGTCCCCGCATTTGAGGGTGGCGATGAGGCCGGCAAGCCGCGCCAGTCCGCACTGCAGACAAAGACCACGTTCACCGTCGATGATGAGAAGTGCACCTACTGCGGCATCTGTGGCGAGCTCTGTCCGAGCATCACCGTCGTCCGCAAACCCGTAAGCCCTGAGACCGGCAAGGTCGAAGGAGAGGTTCTGTGGGAGGAGAGCACCTGTGACGGTTGCATGATCTGCGTCGAGGCCTGCCCCGAGGATGCTATTACCCTTGAGCGTGAGTTCGTCGGCGACAAGCTCCCCGGCAAGGTCGATATCCAGCAGGACGACTGCTGTACCTGCAGATGGTGCGTCGAGACCTGCCCGGAGGAAGCGATCACCGTCGAGAAGATCTTTGAGGGTGAGATCGAGATCTACCCCGAGAAGTGCCCCGGAGGCTGTTCGACCTGTGTGGAGGTCTGCCCCTGCAACGCGCTCTACCTGCCTTCCCCAGTCCCTGCAAAGGATCTGACGAGAGGAGGAATTGAGCCAAATATCGCCATCAACAAGGACTTCTGTATCTTCTGCGGTGCCTGCGTCAACGCATGCCCGAGCGAGGATGCCATCGTCCTGAAGCGGACTGCGATCAGGATGCAGGATGTGGATACAGACCTCTTCAAGGATGTCAAGAGGAAATTACTCACCACACGGACATCAAAGGTCAAAGAGACCACCCCCGGAGAGGTTGAGATCAAGATCCTCGGGGAAGTGCAAGAGGCGTGAGGGATAGCCAATGGCAGTGAAAAAAGACTATAAAGACCAGACACTCGCCGAGAGACTCAGGGACAGGAAGTACTACGTTCCTGACAGTAACCCCGAGTTCGTCAAGGAAGTTGAGAAGATCGGACAGACGCCTGCCCACATGTGTTTCCAGTGCGGCACCTGCACCGGATCGTGCCCTTCAGCACCCCGGAGTACGTACCGCATCCGGCTGTTCATGCGAAAGATCAACCTTGGGCTGGAAGAGGAGATCCTCACGGACCCGGACCTCTGGCTCTGTACCACCTGTTACAGCTGTACCGACCGGTGCCCCCGGGACCTCGCGCCGACCGATGCGATCATGGCGATGAGGAATCTCGCGGCCCGGCGTGATATCGTGCCGCGCAACTTCCTCAAAACAGCTCAGGCGATATATGCATCCGGCCACGGGGTTCCAAACAACGATGCAAACCGGGCTGCACGTGTAAAGCTCGGTCTGGATGCAGAACCTGATACGACCCATAAATACCCCGAATACCTTGAAGGCATCAGGAAGATTATGGATCATTACGGACTGAAAGAACGCGCAGACAAGATTCTGGCAGAGGAGGGATAGAGGTATGCGTCAGTATGCATTCTTCCTCGGGTGTATCGCCCCGAACCGGTACCCCGGTATCGAGGCATCGGCCATCAAGACCAGTGAGAAAGTCGGCATCGAGCTCCTGCCTCTGAAGGGCGCAAGCTGCTGCCCGGCACCGGGTGCATTCGGTTCGATCGACTTAAACATCTGGTATGCAATGGCAGCCCGGAACGTCGTGCTCGCCGAGCAGATGGACATGGATATCACCCTGATCTGCAACGGGTGCTACAAGTCAATCTACGAAGTCAACGAGAAACTGAAGCACAACGATGAGCTCCGCGACGGCGTCAACGAGGTTCTCAAAGAGATCGATATGGAGTTCAAGGGGACCGTCGACGTCTGGCACCTCGCCGAGCTCTACTACGATCCAGAGATCGTAGGTCTCAAGAAGCTCGCCGATAGTGTCACGCGCCCCCTGACCGGCGCAAAGATAGCTGTTCACTACGGCTGCCACCTGATGAAGCCCGGCAAGGAGCGTCATTTCGGGGACACCGAGAACCCGATGTGGATTGAGGAACTCGTCGCCGCTCTCGGCGCCGAACCGGTCCAGTACCGCAACAAGATGCTGTGCTGTGGTGCCGGTGGCGGTGTCCGCGGATACGATCTCGCGCATTCACTGGATATCACGAACGAGAAGATGATCAATCTGCAGGAGGTCGGGGCCGATGCGCTGACCGAGGTCTGCCCGTTCTGCCAGCTCCAGTATGACAGAGGGCAGATCGAGATCGAGGAGAAGTTCGGCATCACCTGGGGACTTCCTGTTCTGCACTACAACGAACTCCTGGGACTGGCACAGGGCATGAGCCCGGACGAGCTCGCGCTCGACCTTCATGCTGTTGATGTTGAGCCATTCCTGAAGAAGATCCTGTGAGGTGCAAAATATGGCAGAAGTCAAGAAATACGAAGAGCCAAGAATTGGCGTTTTTGTGTGCCACTGTGGTACCAACATCGCAGGCTCCATTGACATCAAAGCGGTAATGGAGTATGCGAGTACGCTCCCGAATGTCGTCATCGCTGACGACTACCAGTATATGTGCTCAACTCCCGGTCAGAACAAGATCGGGGAGGCCATTGAGGAGCAGAAACTGACCGGAGTCGTCGTCGCAGCGTGTTCTCCCCGTCTGCACGAGCCCACGTTCCGTGCCGCAACCAAGGAAGGTGGTTTGAATCCCTTCCGGTTTGAGATGGCAAACATCCGCGAGCAGAACTCGTGGGTGCACATGCACCAACCCGAGGAAGCCACTGATAAGGCGAAGGATGCAGTCCGGATCGCCGTAGCAAAGGCATCGCTCCTCGAGGATCTCATACCAAAGAGTGTCCCCGTAGAGCGGGCAGCGATGGTCGTCGGCGGAGGTGTCGGCGGCATGCAGGCAGCCCTTGACCTTGCGAGCGCTGGTATCAAGACCTACCTCGTTGAGAAAGAACCCTCCATCGGCGGCAAGATGTCTCAGCTCGACAAGACGTTCCCGACGCTGGACTGCTCGCAGTGTATCCTTACCCCGAAGATGGTGGATGTCTACCGGCATGAGAACATCGAACTCCTCACCTACACCGAAGTCGAGGCAGTCGAGGGCTACATAGGCAACTTCGACGTGACCCTCCGGAAGAAGGCACGTGGTGTTATGACCCCTGACGAGGCCACAGAGCGCGGCATCATCGGCGGCGGGTGTAACGGGTGCGGCGACTGTGAGGATGTCTGTCCGGTCATCAGACCAAACCCCTTCGAGCTCGGCATGTCGCCGATGAAGGCGATCTACATCTACCACGCACAGGTCTCACCGCTGATCTACACCATCGACTTCGATTCCTGTGTCAAGTGTGGTCTCTGTGTCGATGTCTGCGGCGATAAGAAGGCTATCGAACTCGACGCACAGGATACGTTTGAGACTGTCAAGGTCGGCACCATCGTCCTCGCCACGGGATACGACATCTTCCCGGTCGAGGAGAAGCACGAGTGGGGCTACAAGAACTACGACAACGTCATCACGAGCCTTGAGTTCGAACGCCTGATCTGTGCATCCGGCCCGACCGGTGGCCACCTCATCCGCCCGAGCGACGGCGCAACCCCGAAAAAGGTTGGATTCGTCCTCTGTGCAGGATCTCGTGACAATACCGGCGTCGGCAAGCCCTACTGTTCACGGTTCTGCTGCATGTACTCCCTCAAGCACGCCCACCAGATCATTGAGAAGATCCCCGGTGCGGTGCCCTACATCTTCTACATGGACATCCGGTCCTTCGGAAAGATGTACGAGGAGTTCTACTACCGTATCCAGGATGAGGGTGCGAAGTTCATCCGTGGCAGGGTTGCAAACATCCAGGAAGACCCGGTGACCAAGAATCTCCACATCAACACAGAGGATACGCTCCTCGGCCGGCCCATCGATGTAGAAGTCGACATGGTCGTGCTCGCGGCAGCCGTCCAGCCCGCTGCTGAGACCGAGGCGACACGGAGGCTCTTCGGCGTCTCCTGCTCGCAGGATGGCTGGCTCCTTGAGGCACACCCGAAGCTGAACCCCTGTGGCACAACCACTGCCGGTGTTTACCTCGCCGGTGTCTGCCAGGGACCGAAAGATATTCCTGATACGGTCGCCCAGGCGGAGGGTGCAGCGTCCGCAGCGTCTATCCCGATTCACCGGGGTGAGGTGGAGCTTGAACCCTACTTCGCCGTCTGTATCGAGGACATATGCGCCGGATGTGGAATGTGTATCAACCTCTGTCCCTACCAGGCCCTCGCGCTCGTCGAGAAGGACGGTCGCACGGTCATGCAGGTCACCGAGGCCAAGTGTAAGGGCTGCGGTACCTGCGGCGGGTTCTGCCCTGGCGGCGCGATCAGGATGCAACACTTCACAACGCCACAGATCGTAGCACAGATTGATGCATTCCTGCTTGGAGGTGAACAGTAAAATGGCAGACGAGAACTGGAAACCAAAGATCATCGCCATCATCTGCAACTGGTGTTCCTACGCTGGTGCAGATCTTGCTGGCAGCGCCCGTACCCAGTATCCAACCGACATCCGTGCCATCCGGGTGATGTGCACGGGCCGGGTCGACCCGCTCTTCATCATGAAGGCGTTCCAGGACGGGGCGGACGGCGTGCTGATCTCCGGCTGTCACTTTGGCGATTGCCACTACCTTGAGGGCAACTACAAGGCAGCCAAGAGGATGTTCCTCTTGAAGAGTGTCCTCAAGAATATCGGTCTTGACGACAAGCGTCTCCGGATGACCTTCGTCTCTGCATCTGAGGGTGCAAAGTGGGCCACGGTCATGGAAGACGTCGTCAATACCGTCACTGAGCTGGGCCCAAGCC
>JAAZID010000432.1 GCA_012510295.1 Methanomicrobiales archaeon
GTACACAAAAGTACAGGGTTGCAAATCTCTGGTATGAGATCGCCAACAATCCACTAGGGGTTGCTCGAACAGAGGCGGACTGGAGAGCTGTAAGAAGGGGCACTGTTCAACATGAGATCTTTGAGGGGGAAGAGGCCCATCCATTTAGCGATGGTGATACGTTGGACATAAAAATAAATTGTAGAAATGACGCGGGGAAAATTGTAACACCCGTCAAATATGGCTTAATTGTATCTCTGGAGGTAGCACAGGGTGTTAATATCGCGGTATACGATGAGATTCGAACACATATCGCTACGACAGTAATGATTCGCCCTGATGCAGAGAGTGGAATCTAGCCCAAAACATTTTATGTTGACGACATATGCTGGGATTATAGTTTTCCTGCCCGATCATCCGGGTAATCTCTTCGAAACCCTCGTTAAATACGCCAAATACATCCTTCGTATGCCGATTTCCCCACCAGATATGTTGTTTATCGCTGTTTTGTGTATGCGCTCATTCGTTTTTGCCCAGGGTATATAAAGAAAGGCTCATTCGTTTTTGCCCACCCTGACCCACCCTCTTCATGCAGTCTGCGTGAGGGGGTAGCGAAGAGGTGTATACCATGGCAACTGTCAAAAAATTACTTGAATCCTATGAGCGAACAGGATCTTACCGCCAGACAGCCCGCGAAATGGGTGTCTCGCATAACACCGTCCGGAAGTATGTTCTCCGCGCCCAGGCTGCCCGGGAGGGTATGATCGAAGAGATCGTCCCCCGTGACCGGGAGATCCGCCAACCCGGCCGTGTCGTCACCCCGGAAGTTCGCGACAGAATCCACCGCATCCTTGAAAAGAATCGCAAAAAACCGAAAAAACAGCGATGCAATGCCAAACTCATCTGGCACTATCTTCTCGCATCCGGTTACTCACTGAGTTATTCTACCGTAAAACGTGAGGTAGCCCGGTGGCGCGAAGAACAGGGCTACCGTGAAGTGTTCATTGCGCAGGAGACCGATGAAGGACAACGTGCTGAATTTGATTTCGGGAAAGTCCAACTCACGCTCGACAACGTTCCCCAATCGACCCCCCAGGCTTCATTCGTACTCAACTATTCGCTGTACCGATTTGCCCGCCTCACCCCTCGCGAAACCCTGATGGATATCATTCAAGCCCATATAGCGTTTTTCCATGACATCGGAGGAGTACCTGAGACGATCTTCTATGACAATCCACGGACCATCATTCTCGATCCCAAAACCGGCACCTGGAACCCAGGGTTTCTTGCCTTTGCTCTGCACTATGGGTTTACCCCTCATACCTGCGCGGTCCGGGCACCGCATGAGAAGGGAACCATCGAGCAATCGGTGAAATATATACGTCAATCTGCTTTTGCGAAACAATCTGAGTTTCCTTCCCTTGATGCTGCGAACCAGTATCTCAAAGACATCCTCAGCGAGATCAACGGGTCTTCGGTCTATCAACGCCCGTTGACCCCTCGTGATGGCCTTATCAAGGAACAAGAAACCTTCAAACCCCTTCCGACACTGGAGTTCTCCAACTACTCCATGGTCACGGCACGGATCTCGAAATATTCCACGGTAACCTTTGAAACAAACAAGTATTCCGTCCCTGAGCGATATCCCGGGAGAACCGTCACGATGAAGGTCTTTACAGACCGGATCGAGATGATCTCTGACAACGAGGTCGTGGCCACGCATCAGCGCATCTACGGCAGAAATCAGTATTCGCTGGATATCTGTCATTATATCGAAACGTTCGAGTACAAACCCGGCTCGCTCGCCAATGCCCGGGTCTTCAAGCAACTCCATGCCTCGATCCAGCAGGTCTACCATGACCACTATCGTGATAACCCCCGGGAGTTCCTCCCTCTCCTCTGCCTGCTCAAAGAACACTCCGCCAGGGATCTCGTTGCTGCGATCGAGGTTCTCACCGACCGGGGGATGCTTCCAACCCGGGATCTGGTTCACTGCATCCTGACCCATCATCCGCTTCCTGGAGGAGAACCGGGAGCATTCCGTGGACTCGATGTCACGGTCGAACAACCCGATCTCAAAGTGTTTGACCGCCTGATGGAGGCATAAGACGATGGTAACGGATCTTCGCATCACCGACCTCTGTCGGATGCTCCGGATATCCGGGATTGCATCCTGTTTTCAGGAGCTTGAACCGACACAGGAGACCGAAGAGATTCGATCGTTTCTTCTTCAGGCGCTGGAAACGGAGGTAGCACTTCGAGCGGAACGACGCCGGCTCCGGGCAATTAAAACTGCCGGATTTCCTACGATGAAACGGTTTGACGATCTGGATCCTGCGATGCTGCCGGATGAGGGAAGACGGTATCTTCCAATGTTGCAATCCCTCACATTCCTTGAAGAACATCAGAATATCCTTATGATTGGGAATTCTGGAACAGGAAAGACCCACCTGGCGATTGCGACAGGGATCTGTGCATGTGAGCAGGAGTATCGGGTGATGTTTAAGAGTGTCGCAAATCTCGTCTACGAACTGCATGAGGCAAAACAGGAGAAGAGGCTAACGGCGCTTCAGAAGAGTCTGAAACGAGTGGATCTCCTGATCCTTGATGAGATGGGATATGTGACCGTTGACCTCCCGGGTGCTGAACTGCTGTTCCAGGTGCTTGCAGCCCGCCATGAAACATCCAGCACCATCGTTA
>JAAZID010000282.1 GCA_012510295.1 Methanomicrobiales archaeon
CGAGGGCCTCACGGGTTGCTGCGCCCGTGGGGTGGATCGGGGGATGGTCGGTGCTCTCCTTCTTCCCCCGGGTCGGGACCGGCCGGCGGTTTTTCTGCACCCAGGCGACATCCGCATCGAACACCCCGCCCTTGAGTGTGTCGAGGATTGCGTTAAGACCCAGGGACTTCGGGTAGACGGTGTTATCGGTCCTCGGGTAGGAGATGTACCCGTTCATGTAGAGGTCTTCGGCGATCCTCATGGCGTTTGCCGCTGAGAGGCCCAGGCGGCTCGCTGCGACGATGAAGGTCGTTGTATCAAACGGGGTGGGAGCGCGGTCGTTCTTCTTGCCTTCCTTTATGTCAGTGACCACGAGCGGCTCCTTCGTCCCGGCCTCCGCCGCGAGAGCCTCTTCGTGGTCGGTGAACCGGCCTGTGGTATGCCGCGCCTCCACCGGTTGCCCGTCCTTCTCCGTCATGAGCGAGAGCATCCAGTAGGTCTGGGGGATGAAGCTCTCGATCTCGCGCTCTCTCTCAACGATCATGGCGAGCGTCGGGCTCTGGACCCGGCCCACGGACAGGATATTCCTGCCGCCCCGGCGGGCTGCGAGGCTGATGAACCGGGTCAGCGATGCTCCCCACATCAGGTCGACGACCTGCCGGGCCTCACCGGCAGCCGCGAGCGCGAAGTCGAGATCGGTCGGGCTCTCGAAGGCTGAACGTATCTCTGCCGGGGTTATCGCCGAGAACCGTGCCCGGTTGATCTTGACGGAGGGGTTCACCGCGCGGACGAGCTCATAAGCCTCCTTCCCGATCAGTTCCCCTTCGGTATCGTAGTCGGTCGCGATGGTGACGAGGTCCGCCTTCTTCGCCAGTTTCTGGATGAGATTTACGATCTTCTTCTCGGTCGGCTTCTTGATGGTGCCGGCGTCGATGAGGGTCCGCGGCGTGCGGGTCGCGCTCCTCCAGTTCGTATACCCGGGTTCAAAGTCTACCTCCACCACATGCCCCTTGAGGCCGACCACCGTCTTTGCATCGAAGGGGTAGGTGGCGACACCACCATCTTTTACCGCCCTCACCTTCTCGTTGCCGGCGAGGATCTGCGCTATACGGTTCGCCGAGATGTTCTTCTCCGCTATGATCAGGTGCACTACGGATTACACCTCGCTACTCTTTATCGATTCAGAGACTATCCGCCGGAGTTCACGCGGGTCCGCCCGGCCACGGGTCTCCTTCATCACCTGACCGACGAGGAAGTTCAGGGCTCCCTCCTTCCCGCTCCGGTAGTCCTCCACCGCCTGCGGGTTTGCAGCGACGACTGCCCGGACGATCGGTGTAAACTCATCCCCCGCGGTCTTGCCGAGCCCCTCACGCTTCACGATCGCGGCCGGCATCTCACAGGGCCTGCCCTCAACGCAGGCATCGAGCAGGGTGCGCAGGACCTGGACGCCGGCCCGGTCGGTGATGGTGCCGGCCCTGAGGAGTTCGAGGAGTTCTATGATGTGACCCGGCGGGACGGCGGTAATATTCATGTCCCGGTAGTTGAGTTCCCCGAGCAGGGTATCGGCCACCCAGGTGGCGGCGAGGACGGGGTCGGCGGGGGCAACCTCCTCGTAGAAGTCAGCGAGCCTCGGATCGCCGGTCAGGGTCCGCGCGTGGTTGGCGGATGCGCTGTACTGTTCTATGAACCGGTTCTTCCGGGCGGTGGGGAGCTCGGGGAGATCGATCCCCGCCACCCGGTCTGCTACGTGGAGCGGCCCGAGGTCCGGGTCGGGGAAGTATCGGTAGTCGTGCGCCTCCTCCTTGCCACGGGAGGATGTGGTGATCCCGCGCCCTTCCATGAAGTGCCGGGTCTCCCGCG
>JAAZID010000283.1 GCA_012510295.1 Methanomicrobiales archaeon
GACGGCAAACTCCTCGAAGTTCGTGAGGATGCTCAGTTTCAGCCCGGCGTTCCAGGCATACCTGCGGAGCTGGAGCGCCGAATCAGTATCGTCCCTGATCGCCACTGACGGCTTCTTCGCCTCGACGATGAACTTCCTCGTCCCGCCTATCCGGAACGAGTAGTCGAGGAAGTTCGTCTGCCCGCGTATCCTGATCGGGTCTTCATGGGCGACCTCCTTGTATGCCTCGGAGAGCCCCTGCCGGTTATCGACGTCCCACTCAAGCGCCCTGAAGAAGGGATCGACGAACTCCCGGCGTAGCTGCGTCTCGTTGTACTGCCCCCGGTGGTATGCAGGGCGGTGGTAATCGTAGCGTTCGACAAGTGACCGGATGGCATCAGGGCATGGATCGGGCATTCGGGCTCCTCTGTTAAGCGTTCGTACCTATCCTCATAAAGAGGTTGCTTTTTGCCGGCGGGAAGCAAAACCCTGTTCCGACAATATACCGGGCAGGGAGAAATGTTACTGCCTCCACCCTGTTCGGCTGACCTCTTCTCTGTATCATCTCCTCCAGGGCTCTCTACGGCCTGCTACACGATACAATGGCGTTATAATCGAGTATATTTCGATTCCCTTTTATAAAACGCTCCTATATACTATATTGAGCGATATGGTACCAAAAGCAGGATACCAGCAGGAGAGAGCACCTTTCACCTACCTCATGGTGGCAGCACTCTTTCTCCTCTCCGGTGTAACCGGGATTGTAGCAGCGGAGAGCACGACAGCATCATGGACACTTACCCTCAACGGTGTGGGGGAAGAGACGATCTCCGCGGATGCGTTCCAGGATATCAAGGCCAGGGACGGTATCACCTATACCGCGCCCGATGGCAGTATCTATACCGGCGTCCCCCTCAAACTGCTCATCGGCATGGTGGACGACGCGGATCCTGCGACCTTCAATGCCACCCGCGCCGCTGAAGGCTACAGTATCATCATCCGGGCGACCGACTGGCACGACCGCATATTCTCCCCGTCAGACCTGACCGACACCGGGTTCTGTGTCGCCGACTCGGTGAACGGCGGACCCCTGCCGAAACAGGATGGGGACATCAAGATCGCCCCTCTCACCCTTGTCGGTGAGGATGTGCCCCCCGGCATGGGTATCGGGAATATCATGGACATCACCCTCGCCGGCGCTGCGATTACGGGAGAGACGGAGGATGCGGTGAATGTCACGATCATCCGGTACGACGAAGAGGGGGGAAGCGTGCTGAACACCACTACCGTTGACTGCAGGTGGATGAGAGATCACCTGCCCATCCATGGCGACGGCGCGACCATCTACTCATTCCAGGGTCCGACCTTCGACACCGCCGATCTCTGGAACCCTGCAGAAGACAAGAACCTCGAAAAGGTCTGGGAAGCTCCCAGGGGCACCGCCATATCCGACCTCTGTGATCTCGTGGGCGGTATGCAGGAAGGGGACGAACTGCGGATGACCTCGACAGATAGGTATATCGTCGAACTCATGTACGAAAACATCTACACACCAAAAGAGAAACAGGGGGCGGCAATTCTCGCATGGGAGACCAAAAAAGAGGGTTTTGTCCCTGAATACACCGGTGGCCCTGCGCTCTTCTTCCTCTCCCCGGACCATGTTTTCGGCAACCAGGATATGAAGGAATGCACCGACCCCGGGTACTGGCGGTACTACTGGTGTGCAGGGACCTCATACCCATCCGCAGCAGGACTCGCCGTCCGGAATGTTGAAAAACTGGAGATCTACCCCCATAAACAGGTGGACTGGGCACTGAACCTCTCCGGACACCTCACCTCGTCGATCTCAAAAAAGGAGTTTGAACAGGGCCTCGCCTGCGGTGAACGGGCACACGGTCATGCGATCACCTATACAGATGACGACGGGCATGTCTGGGAAGGGGTGCCCCTCTATATGCTGGTGGGGTGGGTGGACGATGCATGTCAGCATGACGAGAACCTCGTCGACAACAAGGCATACAATGTGACCCTTGCGAGGAGTGATACCTACACGGTCATTCTGGAGAATGCAGGCGGCGATACGGTATCCTTCACTTCCAGCGAGATCATGAGGAGCAGGGACTACCTCGTGGTAAACCAGGCGGATAACCACACCTTCGGCGTTGACAGTGACATCTGGCCCCTCGCGCTGCGCGGAGAGGCGATCCCCGCAGAGAAGGCGATCGACGGTATCACGACACTGACCCTTGTGTATGACACTGCCCCCTCCGGCAGCGCAGAGCCTGATGCCCGGCCTGCCCCGTTCCCATGGGCAGCAGTGCTCGCCGGAATAACGCTTGCAGGGTATGCCCTGCACAGACGCTCTGCATGAGGCGTTGATACCGGATCACAGCAGAAGACAACACCACAGGATTCAGGCAGGGAGATAGGGAGTCCTGCGGCGGCGGGGCTCCTGATCCAAATTTTTTGAAAAATGTGAGGAGAGTGATTCGAACGCTCGAACTCCTTCGAGACATGCCCCTCAAACATGCGCCTTTGGCCGGGGCCGGCAACCCTCGCGCCTGCCCCCCATACAACGCACCGCGACACAAAATACCCTGCTCCCCGGGAAGCACCGCCGCCTTCGGTGTATATTTATGCGGCCGACTACAATTATTCCCGTATGTGGGCCGAAATCTCACGCGAGTTTGCTGATTCACCCTCACAGGCACGGGTATTGCGCTTCCTGCTCGAGAACGGACTGGGCGTCAACGAAGAGGGCCGCATCACCTGTAACGACATCGAGATCCCGGCCACGCACATCGGCAGGGCGACCGGTACCGACCGCCGGGTCGTCGACGCCACGGCCCGCCGCATACTCGCAAACCCCGACCTGCGGGGGATCTTCATCCGCATGCGGGCGGCCCCCGACCTCTCGCTGGTCGCTGAGGCTCTCGGCCTCTCGGTCATAACCCTCCTCCCAAAAGACGCCCAGGAGAAGGGTATCGTCGGCGCCGCAGTCAAGGTTCTCGTCGACCACGACCTCTCCATCCGCCAGATCTTCGTCACCGACCCCTACCTCGCAGAGGAGCCAAAACTTGTGCTGATCGTCGATGAAGACCGGGTTCCGGCATCGGTCTACAAAGAC
>JAAZID010000284.1 GCA_012510295.1 Methanomicrobiales archaeon
CTCAAGCCCGTCGATGGTCTCCTGGACCTCAAGCGCCCTGACGTTCTCGGGCAGGCGGAGGAGGAACCGGTAGGCGCCGACCTCGATACCGACGCTCGTCCCGTAGCGGGCCGAGAGGAGGACTGAGAGTGCCCGTGCGAGCGCTTCGTTCGCCTTATGCCCGCCGCAGACGTTGCAGACGACCCCCTCATCCATGTTCTCAAGGGTTATGAGGCGGTCCGAGGGGACCGGGTAGTTGCCCCGGTCCATACGGTCGAGCGACTGCTCCGCGTAGCCTATCGCGCCTGCGAGGTCCGAGTACCGGTCAAACGCCCGTGTTCTCCGGAGTGCCCCGACCTCCCGGGCGACGGCGAACGGCACCGGGATCTGTTCTCCCTCCCACGACGGGACCTCACCCTTTGCCTTCGTGGCCGGTTCGACCGATATCCGGCC
This sequence comes from Methanomicrobiales archaeon, assembly GCA_012510295.1. Classification (GTDB taxonomy): domain Archaea; phylum Halobacteriota; class Methanomicrobia; order Methanomicrobiales; family Methanoculleaceae; genus Methanoculleus. The sequence continues at coordinate 433 of JAAZID010000284.1, forward strand.
GTCCTCGATATCGAGCACCCGCCAGAGCTGTCCCTTCGTGATGAAGACCGCCCCGGTGTGCATCCACCCGACGACGAACGACTCATCCAGGGTTCCGACCGTGCGGCGCGAGACGATATCAAAGACCTCCATCTTCCGCTCATCGTGGATCATCGAGAGGTTCTCGATGAGGTAGCGCCGCGCCCGCCCGGTCCGTATGATCCGCGTCCCGTCGATCCTGATCAGGCGGTGCTCCGCCATCTGCCGGCAGACGGCATCGAGCAGCGGTCCGCACCCGGCGAAGGCGCTCGATGCTTCAACGATCGCCCTGACGCGCGAGACCTCGATCTCCCCGTACTCGACCGCTATCGCCGCCACCTGGTTTGCGAGCACATCGGCGGCGCCGGCGGGAGGGACGATCCGCTCGCACTCGTTCGCCTTCGCCCGGCGCGCGATCACGAACGACTCGAGGAGGTCGTCAAACCCCGTGGCGAGGACGGTGCCCCGCGATACAGCATCGAGGCGGTGGCCGGCCCTGCCGACCCGCTGCACCAGGCGCGATACCTGCCGTGGGGATCCGAACTGGACGACATGCTCGATATGCCCGATATCGATACCGAGCTCCATCGATGATGTGGCGATCAGCGTCCGGACCGCGCCCGCCCTGAACCGCTCCTCGGCATCGACCCTGACATCCCGGGAGAGTGAGCCGTGGTGGACCTCGACATCGCCACGGGAGAAGAGCGCATGCCCGAGGGCCTCGGCGGTCACCCGGGTGTTGACGAAGACCAGGGTGGAGCCGGGTGCATCCAGGCACCTGCCGACGGCCCGCGTCTGGGCGGCGAAGTCTTCACCGGAGAACCGGACATCGATATCGAGGTGGCTTGCGACCGGCACCTCGGCAAGTGAGAACGGTCGGGCACCGCAGAGGTACCGGCCGATATCGTCCGGGTTTCCCACGGTTGCGGAGAGCCCGATCCGCTGGAACTCCCCGGCGTAGGCGCTCAACCGTTCGAGTGCCACCGCGAGCTGGGCTCCCCGCTTGCTGTCGGCGAGCTCGTGGATCTCATCGACGACGACGTACCTGACGTTTTTTAAGTGTTCTCGGAGGCGTTTGCCCATGAAGAGCGCCTGCAGGGTCTCAGGCGTCGTTATGAGGAGGTCGGGCGGGTTTAATGCCTGTTTCCTCCGCTCGTTCTGTGGTGTATCCCCATGCCTGACCCCGACCGTGAGCCCGAGCTCCCGGCACCACCACTCGAGTCTTGAGAGGATATCCCGGTTCAGGGACCGGAGGGGGGTGATGTAGAGCGCCTTAAACCCGGGCCCCGTGGTCTCGAGGAGCCGGTCAAAGACCGGGAAGACCGCGCTCTCGGTCTTTCCCGTGCCGGTCGGCGCCAC
>JAAZID010000038.1 GCA_012510295.1 Methanomicrobiales archaeon
ATACATAAGGGCGATACCGGCGAGGATCATCGTCTCGCTGCTCACGCCCCGGTAGCGGGCCATACCATAGATCGCAACCGATGCGAGCAGGGCAAACAGGAAAGCGTTTGCTATGATGAGGTACTCCCCGCCGACGAACCCGGCACCGAGGACGATCGCGACCGATGCGCCGGTGGCGGCGGCCGAGGATATACCGAGGGTGAAGGGGCTTGCAAGCGGGTTTCTGAGGATGCCCTGCATCACCGATCCTGCCACCGCAAGCCCGAATCCGGCCACGACCGCGAAGAGGACCCGGTGAAGCCGGTAGTCCCAGACGATGATGTCGGCCATCTCAGGAGCGGTGAAGGTCCCGGGGAAGAGGCCGGCGAGTATGGCGAGGTAGGACTCGCCGACGGTGAACCCCGCCGACCCCAGGGTGACCGCGACACCGATGAGGACGACGAGCAGGACGAGGAGTCCGCCGATGAAGACCGTCCGGGTCTTCTTGAGCCGGGCGTAGCCTTCACGCAGGATGATGCTCTCTTCCATGGAGATCTTCCCGGTCAGGGATAGACGAACGCGCCCTCTGTCGCGAGGTTGAAGTCAAGCCCCTGGAACCCGGTGAGGTAGCGCTGGTGGATGGCGTTCGGGTCGAGGTCGGCGAACCGCTCCGGGTAGAACCATTTCGCGAGGTAGGCGGTCCCGATGAAGTGCTGGGCGCCGCCGAGGATATCGGAGTGGATGACGTAGACCCGGTCGTCCGCCACCGCGGCGAGCCTCGTCCACCCGGGACGCTTGATGATGGCAGACCTCGTCGCCTCAAGCGATGCGATGTCATGTCCCACGTAGCCACCGGCGGCCAGCTGCTGGCCGGTGAGTTTGACCACGACCTCGGGGTTGCTGACGATGACCGCCTCGGGATCGATCTCGGGGTACTCGGCCGATTCACCGGCGAAGGGGTTGTACCCGCCGGCGATCTCGAGTTTCTCGTTATACCCGGAACCTGCTGCAAACGTCTTGTAGTCGCTCCAGTACTCAAAGTAGGCCCGGGTCTTCTCACCCTCAGGGATATCAGCTGTGCCGGCCCGGATCCCATCCATGACCTCGGTATAGAAGCGAGCGAACTCGTCGCCCCGGTCTTCGCATCCGGTCACTGCCGCGATTGTGCGGATCTCGTCAGGGTAGGTGGTCGGCTTGAAGCAGTCGAACCGGAGAACCCTGATGCCGGGGATGCTCGCCTCAAGTTTCTGCTGGATCTCGTCGCACGTCGCAACGGTGATCGTCGCGTAGAGGAAGACCGCATCCGGCTTGAGGGTGAGGAGTCGCTCCATATCCGGGGATAGCCACGATCCGACGTTCTCCTTCCCGGCGCATTCCGGGAAGAAGGTGGTCTTCGCGTGGCTGTATTTGTCGACGGCCACGACCTTATCCATATCAAACCCGAGCGACCGGAGCGTCTCCAGCGCTTCACCGCTGAAGACTACCACCCGGCGGAGAGGCCGGGATATGGTCAGGGTCTGGCCTGAGGAGTCGGTGACCGTAAGGGCGCGACCGTCCAGGCGGGTGAGAACCCAGGCGGCATCCTGGATATCGGTCCGGGTGAGGTCTCCTTCGCCGACGAGGTAGGTGAGGACCGCGGCCGTGTACTCGCGCTCATCGAGAACCCCATCGCCGTCAACATCCCCGGGGATGCCGGCGGCAGAGGCCGTGGCTGCGATGAGGAGGAGGGTGATGGCGAGGAGGAAGAGGCGCCTCATCGCCGACCACCCCGGTATGCCACAAGGATGAGGCCGGCAATCGCCGCGAGGAGGGGATGGGCTGATCCGGCCTCCTGGGCTTCTGCGGGGGCGGTGG
>JAAZID010000424.1 GCA_012510295.1 Methanomicrobiales archaeon
CCCCTACGCCCCGGTGAGCGCGAAAACCGAACGAAAGATAGCTGTACAGCAGGCTGAACATCTCAGGAAGAAGCACCCCGGCCCGATTCGAGATCAGATGCCATTTAGACTTTATTTGCCACTCTTTCTCGCAAGACCCTTGAGGTCGCCCTTCACGACGTTCTTCTTCGACGAGAAATAATCCAGAGATGCATCCCCTGACTCATCGATGACCCTCTTCAGGGCCTCAGCTTCCAGACACTGCTGCTGCATGTTGATGATCTGTAAAGATCTCTTCTGCCGACTTATAGTCCCGGAAAGACTCTCCTCATACCCGATCAGAGCCCCCTTCGGGTAGACCGTCCTGCCCGCCTCACCCAGGAGGTCGGCCCTGTAATATCCATAGTCCTCTATATTCAACAAGCGTGTTGTATTCCGGGCAACGGCCTTTTGCGCCTTCAACCACTCGTAGAATCCGGGATTTCTCTTTGGCCCGACATGGTTTCCGCCGAGGCAATCCAGCCCATGTCCATAGGCAAGGAGATCGCGTGCCGAGAGGACATCCTGGTCGTTGATGGCCTTACCGTAACTGACGTTGATATAGCAGAGGAGGTTATTCTCTTTATATCCCCTTGCCTTGAGGCGCCGCTTGAGTGCGTTCAGGGAGTCGAGATGGCTCTGAACCATTGTCCCATAAAAATCGATATAGTATGCATTGATTCCATGATCAAGGTAGAAATCAATGATTGTCTGGGTGTAAAGAGCGGTGGCCGAAGGCATATACCCGAGGATGCACTTTTTGTTCCGGACCTCGATACTCTCGATACAGGATGAGAGATACTGCAAAAACCCTTCGATGTTCTCCCTGTTGATAGTGCGCCCCATCTTCGGAACTGAGGGGATGGGTGTGATATCCGAGTATGAATAGGCGGCGTTGGTCAGGATATCTATCTCATGCGCAGTAGGGTAGCGGCCTTCCGGCCCGCCAGTCTTGAATTCTACAAAGCAGAAACCCGGGCAGTCATGCGCTTTCTTTCTGCACCTGCTGATCTCTTTGTTCTTCTGCATGGAGTATGCCTTATCTTCATCCATGCGATGCAGGCTCTCATCGTTGAACTTAAGGTATGTCTCGTGAAGGTTCGTCAGATTTTGCGGAAAATCGGTATCGGCGTAGAAGTCGCGAGGATTCATCGTCTTTATCGGCGTCGAAATCCTTCCCGCCCCAATATCGGCAGAGAGCGACCTCAGGTCGGTATCATCCGCACACATATAGTCAATGATTCGAACTTCCTTTGTCACCGTAACAACTCCTGCAGAACTTCCTTTTTGATGTGGAAAGATGATTGCAGAAACCTATCATAGAGATCATGGCACTCCTCACCTGTCAGGGCAAGCCGCCCCCTCTCCCAGAGAATGAGACCGATGGTACCTGTTACCCTGATCTGCAGGTTATCTCGCAGGTTCCGGGCTCGTTCATCGATGATGCAGTAGTATCGTTTTTCATCTCGTTTTTTCGCGGCGCCAGCACAGATGACGCTGATCTCGCCTTTGTGCAGCCAGGGATAACGTTGGGCAAGCTTCTCAGAATGTTCGATGTCACCGTCCTCTATGATCTCGACACCCCCATACATCTCAAGGCATCGAAGAGTCTCAGGATTTTCCGTGATCTCTTCGTATACCTGAGGGGTGATGCTGAGCCGGTACCCAAGATCATCACAGATATCCAGGATTTTTGGATACTCTATCTCCCGAAAGATACAGACGACGGATGATGTGTCAAAGATCTTTATGCGCTATCTCTTGAGGTAATCAAGGTATGACTCCAGGTTCATCCCGGCCAGAAACGCAGCTTTTTCGAGACTTACTTTCCCTTTCCGATACAATGAGGCGGAGAGCGGCTTCCTTTTTTGCAGGATGTTGTGAAGTCTTGCAGATTCATAGGTGTATTCAGGATAGGTGACGTAAACGAAGAGGAGAACCTCATCCACGCTGAGGTCGTTGATGAAAGCCTTGAAATCTTCGATTGCCCCGACCTCATCGTTGGGGAATGCAGAGCGCACCTTCTCCCAGACCCTGACCCCATCGGGGGTGAGGGTATAGCCTCCTGCGGATTTTCCAACAAGACCCAGAGAGACGAGTTCGTCCAGCGCAACCTCAGCGGATTCACTATACGGCCCGAATATGTGAGGGGTGAAATCTGCATCGTCTCCTACCTGTTCTATGTAATCCCCGATGAGAAAGAGCTCTTTCTGGAAAATAACATCCCCCCGGACAGCGGATCGGTCCCCGGCATGGAGAAGGTGCAGGATTGCCACACCGAGACCCGGGAGGTTCTCGACAATCTCATCAATAGTGAACTCCATAGCCACCAGCTCTCTCTGTCAGGGTCAGATCATAATATATGTGGATTACAGTGCAGTGGTATGAACTATATGGTTGTTATGTGTTGCTGTCATACTCTGCACCCATATAAGATAGAAGAGGGGGGGTATGACGCCATCATCTCCCGGCATTCGTTTTCCCCGGCCTGCACCTTCCCCCTCTACCCCCACCCGTAACCAGCCCGACCCTCTCCTCGCGACGAACAAATCGCTCGCCAGAAGAGCGCTCGCGACCAGAGCGGTCGATCGGATGTGTATGAGTTGTATGGGTTCGCGGCGGAGGAGATCGCGGTTGTGGAGGGCGGGGTGATTCTTCGTTCGAGACGCAGATCTTCGGGTGCTATGCCCAGGTCGAGAAGACTCTGGTGAACGCAATCGTCGAATCCTACCTTCAGGGTGCCCCGGTAAGGAGAGTTCCAGAGGTCGTTGCCCGTCCGGGCATTGAGCATCGCTCCCGCTTCGCCCTCCCCGATGTCTCTTCCCTGCTCGACCGCCCCGGGCTCGGTCAACCCCCTTCACCGGCAAGAAACGAGTCGGGGCCCCGGACGATGATCCCCGGCAGGATCTCCTCGATCCGGTCATGGTTTCTCAGGATATGGGCATTATCGGCGGTGACGAAACAGACCTCTTCCCGGATCCGGTGAACCAGGAGGAAATACGAGTCCAGCACCACAAGGGTATCCGGCTCGTATTGAAGGGCATCGATAAGGCTGCTCTTCTGCTCGGGGAAGTGAACATCGTAATCGTCAGGGCAGCAGGTGTAGCAGAATACCCGGGCGCTGGGGTCGTCCCGGCAGTCTCCGTCCAGGGATTTCAGCGCTCCTTTGATGGCGTCGATCACATCCCGCCTGAACGCCCGCCGCTCCTCCTCCGTTCCAAGCGCGGCGTTGCGGAGGTCCTCCATGTTCCCGCGGACAAACGAGCGAAGCACGCTCTGCTCCCGATTGCTCGAGAGCGCCCGCATCCGCCGCTCAGTGAGCCGGTCGATGGTCTGATCGAGCGCCAGAGGATCAGGATAGGCAGGGAGGTTCTGCTCCAGGTACTTCAGGTACTGCAGGATCGTCCTCCTGAACCGGCCCAGCACCCCGGTACACTCGCGGTAGACGCGCTCACTGGTGTGCCGCCGAAACCCCTCCTGCTGCATGTAGCGGTGTGCACGAGAGTGCTGCCCATCCCACTCTGTCAGGGAGCCGATGAGGATGTTTGCATCGAGGAAATGGTGGGAAGCCATAGTTTTCTTCAGGAGAAATAGCCCTCAATCAGCGAGGAGAGGATCTTCGTCGAGCGCCCGCCGGGCTCCCGGGAAGAGGGATGACGGGTGCACGCCCGGACATACCTGTTGTACTCGCTCGCCTTCGGAGTCAGAGCCCGGAGAGATGCCCGGTATTCCTGCTCCCACTGCCTGAGCCGGTTGTTGTAATACTCATCGTGACCCCTGTCAGGGATGCGGACCCCTTTGGCAAAGGTATACCAGAGATCCACGGCGCTCGCATAAGTCGCTTTAACGATCGGGTGCGTATCCGCTTCGTCCTCCCTGACGAACTCGAACACCTTCCCCGCCCCGGAGACATATGCCGTAAATTCGTCGTTGAACTTCTCAAAAAGGGATTCCTCCATGAGAACGGCCTCGCAATCATAGAGGGTGTTCTCCAGATGGTCGAGGTCCGGGGTGGTGGACTCCTCGTTCAGGAACCGGTTGAGCGTGCGCTGACCCTCCGGGTGGGATGCGCGGTAGTCACTAAACGGGACGAGAAAATCCACCTTATACCGGGACATGAACTCATATGGGGCGTAGTCCCGGTAGATCCGGTGGACGAAGGCCTCCATGTGGTACGGGTCGATCTCCCTGACGACACGCCCGATGACGGTAGAGGCATCCTCGCGAACACAGAATATATCAGGACGGCTATTGAGCACAAGAAGCGATTTACCCGTCTGCGTCCTCTCCTCGCGGAGGATGCCCTGACCCTTCAGGGCCTCGATGGAGGACTCGACGACCTCCGAGTAGGGACCGTAGTTATACCAGTAGAAGGGGAGACACTTTCGAACCGGATCGTTCTCGGGGAGGGTCGCCCTCACCTTGAAGAGGATCTTATGGATGGCTGTCTTTGATAGGTTGAGATCTGGTCGGACCTGGTAAATCTGCTGGATGAGCCAGGGGACGACCTCGGAGTGAGGCATTGTACTCCTGTTTATGACCTGGGTATATACAGGTTTCTTTATCGCCCGGGGTTGACCGGATGCCTGTCATAACAGAGATCATTCTCCATGCCCCCTCTCAAAACTCAGACCAGCGCCTTTAAACATCCTACAGGGAATAACAACCTCTAAGGAAGGCAGTTAGATGGTCAGGTTTCTGCACACAGCCGACTGCAGATCGGCATGAAAGCGGCCCATATCGGTGAAAAAGCAAAGGAGATCAGGCAGAAGAGGTTCGAGACGGCCGGCCGCGTCGCCGAACTCGCCAGGGAGAAAGACGTCGACTTCGTGATTCTCGCCGGCGACACGTTTGAGGATCACAATGTGGACAATGTCGCCGTGAAACGGACGATCGATATCCTCAATCGGTTCGATCCCATCCCGGTCTACGTCCTGCCTGGAAACCACGATCCCATGGTGCCGGGGGGCATCTGGGACCGGGATGCCTGGGATCGGACCGGATCCCATGTTACCCTGCTTCACGAGCCGCAGGAGTACCACTTCAACGATGACGTTGCCCTCTATGCGTGCCCGCTCACCCAGAAACAGAGTGGCCTTGACCCAACAGCATGGATCCCGGGTCGCGAGGGTGGCGATGACCGGATACGCATCGGCATCGCGCACGGGTCGCTCAATATTCTGCCGGGTACCGTGAACTTCCCGATAGCAGGCGATCGCCCGGAACAGAGCGGGCTTGACTACCTCGCGCTCGGAGACTGGCACGGTCACCGGATCGTCGGGCGGGCGGCATACCCGGGCACGATGGAGCCCACCAATTTCGGCGAACGTGACCCGGGAAACGTGCTCATCGTCGAGATCAGCGAATCCGGTGCCGAACCGCAGATCGAGGTCTGCCGGGTCAACTCCCTGACCTGGAAAACACTCGAACCGGTGATCACCACGGTCGATGACGTCGAGGTGCTCGATGCAGACATACACTCTCTCGGTACACTGGCATCGCTCCTTCTCAGGATCACCCCGGACATCAGCGGGTGCACCGACGGGAAAGCCCTGGAACGCCTGGAGACGCTCCGAGAGGAACTCCGCGAGAACGCCTTCCTCATGGAATGGATCGACTCCGGCCGCCAACCTATCATCGGCGGAAACTTGATCCCGGATGGGATACTCAGCCAGGTGGACGAGACCCTCGCCACCATCCTTGACGGGCGCATCCCTGAAGGCCCCGGGCACCAGTTCGCAGATCGCGATCCCGAGGTCGTTCTGGCTGCACGGATGCTTCTGCATCGCCTTGCCGGGGGGCGGTCGGCGTGATCATCGAAGAGATCACCATCCGGAACTGGCGCGGTTACCGCGAACCGCACACGTTCCGGTTCGATGAGGGGTTCAACCTCCTCGTCGGTAACAACGAGGCCGGAAAATCAACCCTGTTCGAGGCTTTCACCCGGATCCTCTTCGACCGGCACAACTCACGGACCGAAGAGATCCGGCAGATTCAGCCGCTGGGAAGCTCGCTCGGCCCAGAGGCGACGATCGTCTTTCAGGCGAACGGGAACAAATACAAAGTCCGGAAACAGTTTCTTCAAACCCCTGTTGCAGAATTCTACACCTGGCGTAATGACCGCTGGGAGCTCGATCACGAGGGAGATGCGGCGGACAATGCGGCACGGGAGATCCTCCGCGGGGAGGCATCCGGGCGAGCATCAAAGCCTGAACACCGGGGGCTCAGTCAAGCGCTCTGGTACCTTCAGGACGATGCCCCTCTCCCAAAAGACACGTGGGCAGAAGGTGTGAAAGAGGGGTTATCTGGCTTTGTCTCCCTGGTTGTGAGATCGCCTGATGAAGACCGGATTCTCAAGAAGATTGAAGCTGAATATGGATCGTTCTACACTCCAACGGGCAGGACAAAGACGGGAAGCCAGCTGGATAAACTCCAGAAGGTGATCCCGGATCTTGAGGAAGAACTGCAGGCTCTCTATGAACAGGATGGGGACGTGACGGCCCTTCGCCTGGAACTTGAAGGTTTGGGCGAAGATCTGCGATTAAAAGATGGCGCCCTCAGCACCGCACGAGGCGAAGTTGCCAACCTCAAACAAAAACTCTCTGAGGGAGCCGTCCTGGAGGAGGAGAAGAAGCAGAAGGAAGAGGCTGTCCGGCAGGCCGAAACGACCAGAAAAAAGGTTGCAGACGATTTCGCGGCTATGGAGCACAGGATAAAACAGATCGGCGAGTTGAACGGGAATCTCGAAGAGGGGCGGCGCGAAGCTGAAGAATCACAGCTGAACGTGCGCATGGAGTCGAGGGCAGCCGAGGAGCATTACAAAGCCTGGAAGAAGACCCATGAGCCCGAACTGCAGCGGGTGGAGAAAGAACTCGCTATCCTTCAGGCAATAGAGCGGACCCGGCGACTCGAAGAGCAGGTGAAGAACAGGCAAAAGGAGATCGACCGTATCCAGATCACCGAGGCGGAGCTCCGGGAACGGGAGCATGACCTCTCCACAACGCCTTTGCCGGCGAAGAAAGATCTGGATAAATACCGGGAACAGAAACTGGCATTGGCCACTCTCAGCGGCCAGATCGAACAGGCCGCTATCCGTGTGGGGTTCGACCTGATGATAGAGAATCCGTCGGTAACCGTAGACCCGGATGCGGAACGTATCACCGAGGATGGCGAGTACCTCGTTCTTGGGCCGACGACATTCACGATCGGCGGCCTTGGAACGATACATGTTCGGGGTGGCGGCTCATCGCTTGAGGAACTGCAGGCAAAAGTGCAAACCCTCTCTGCCGAAGTTGCGTTGCACTTCGAACGGTTTGGCGTGACGGAAGAGCAGGAACTCTATGATCTCCAGCAGCGCCGCCAGGATCTTGAGCGGGAGATCAGGCAGCTTAAGAAGGCCCTTAAGG
>JAAZID010000285.1 GCA_012510295.1 Methanomicrobiales archaeon
AGGCGGCCCTCGCCGGCGTGGAGTGCCGTCTCATAGGCAGTGTTGGAGGCGGCGCCCTCACACTCAGGCTGAAGGGCGAGACAGTGGTTATAGCGCCTGAGGAGCTTGAAGCTGCGCTCTCGACGATGAGCCGGCTGATGCGGTCCTGACCAGCTCATCTATTTTTCTAGAGACCACCAGTCGCGTACGCTTCAAGGATCTACTATGATGAGAATGGGCCAGGAGATCAGCAGATGAACACCCAGCCAAAAAAAGAGTGAATAGGTCTATTTCTTGAACTGGGGCATGAACCCACGGATCTCTTTACCCACCTGCTCGATCAGGTGCTCCTCGTCCGCCTTCGTCAGCGCGGAGAAGACCGGGCGGTTCACCATGTTCTCAAGCATCCACTCCCGCGCAAACTCGCCGTTCTGGATCTCCAGAAGGATCTCCTGCATCGCCGCATAGGTCTCCGGCCCGACGACCCGGGGACCGCGCGTCAGGTCGCCGTACTGGGCGGTGTTGCTGATCGAGTCGCGCATCCCGGTGAATCCGCCTTCGTAGATGAGGTCGACGATGAGTTTCATCTCATGCAGAACCTCAAGGTAGGCCATCTCGGGCGAGTAACCGGCATCCACCAGGGTCTCAAACCCGGCCTTGATGAGCGATGTCACGCCCCCGCAGAGGACCGCCTGCTCCCCGAAGAGATCCGTCTCGGTCTCCTCCGCAAACGTCGTCTCAAGCACCACCGCGCGGGTCGCGCCGATCCCCCGGGCGTAGGCGAGCGCTATGGCGTGCGCCCCCCCGGTGTGGTCCTGATGAACAGCGATGAGCGCAGGGACGCCCTTCCCTTCCTCGTATGTCCGCCGGACCATGTGGCCGGGCCCCTTCGGGGCGACCATGACGACATCGACCGTGGGCGGGGGGACGATCTGCCCGTAGTGGATGTTGAATCCGTGCGAAAAGGACAGACAGGCGTTCTCTTTGAGATGTGGGCTGATCTCGGCGCGGTAGACGGCCGCCTGGGTCTCATCGGGGAGGAGGATCTGGATAATATCCGCGCGGCTGACAGCATCTGCAACCGCATAGACCTCAAAGCCATCCTCTGATGCCCTCTGCCAGCTCCCGCCGGGTCGAAGACCGATGATGACCTGACAACCTGAATCCCGCAGGTTTAACGCCTGTCCGCGCCCCTGAGAGCCGTAACCGATGACAGCGATCGTCCTGCCCTCCAGGGCACGGGGGTCGACGTCAGACTCATAGTATTTCTGCACCATAGATACTCACCTCCGGTTAGACAGCAAAGATAATAAACATTGTATCGAAAATCCTCATGTCACCAGGAGAGTTATTTAAGGTTCCTGAAGGGTAACCTTATTCTCTATACACAAATTTGAGGATTTGAGATGGAACTGCCAGATGTCCAGTCCAGCCTGCCGGAGGTCCGCATCAATCTGACCAGGGTGGGTGTAAAAAACGTTCAAAAACTCGTCGAAGTCGCTCGCCCCGGCAAACGGCCGGTCATCTTCATCTCCAACTTCGATGTCTTCGTCGACCTGCCGGGGAGCCTGAAGGGTGCAAACCTCTCCCGCAACTTTGAGGTCATCGATGATGTGCTGCAACAGGCCATCGACGGGGAGGTAAAGGTGATCGAGGAGCTCTGTAGCGTAGTGGCGCGGAAACTCCTCGACCGGCATGAGTATGCGGAGCGGACCGAGGTTCGGATGCGCAGCCAGTTCATGGTCCGGCGGGAGACGCCGGTCAGCGAGACCAGCTGCCATGAAGTGGTGAACGTTCACGCAAGCGCGATCGCCCAGAGGAACGACGGAAGTCCGATCATCAGGAAGAGCATCGGTGCTGAAGTGACCGGGATGACCGCCTGCCCCTGCGCCCAGAACATCATGAAGGACCATGCCCTGCATGTTCTTGAGGATCTCGGCGTGGCGGATGATACGATCGAGGCGTTCTTTGATGAGGTGCCGATGGCCACGCACAACCAGCGCGGGCGGGGCTTCCTCTGTGTCGAGACCGATGACGACCAGCATGTCAGCCTTGAGAAGATCATCAAAATACTGAAGGACTCCATGAGTGCCCGTATATACGAACTTCTTAAACGGGGCGACGAGAGCTACGTCGTTATGGAAGCTCACAAGAACCCCCGGTTTGTTGAAGACTGCGTTCGCGAGATGGCACGCAAGGTGATCACGCAGTTCCGGAATCTTCCCGGAGACTCTGTGGTAACCATAAAACAGACAAACGAGGAGAGTATCCACCAGCACGACGCATACGCGGAGCGGAAGGCGACGATAGCCGAGCTTGTCGCGGAGATGGATGAGGGGGCACTGTAACCTCACAATCCCGGCTATTTTTACCCGGCGACGGAACCTTCACCAGCAGGTGCAGTCAGGATTATGCCAGGTGGATCCCGAAATCGTCTGGCATGCGCTCTGGGAAGGTAGACCAAGGATCCTGAAATTACCACCCGGATGTCCTTTTGGCCGGCAGAACCTCGACCGCTACTTTCAGACAGCATTCCAGAGGCGTTCGTAGACCGTTTCTCATCCTATCTCCGGTGTGGAACGTCGTCCCGGGAGCACAGCGAGCCTTTCTGCGCTACCGCGAAGTAAGAGGCCCCTTGCCCCATACCGCATGGATGAGGGCGGCCTTCCGGATAGACCTGGGGCCATCTCATCCGCCAGACCTCCCTGCCGGTGGCGGAACCTCGTGATCACCTCGCGCAAAGCCCCTCACCCTGACCCGATCAAACGCTTGCATTTCATACTCCCTGGCAGAACAGCCCCGCGATGAGACAACAGTCGGGTGAAAAATTCGGGTGCTGCGGCGTATCACCCATGGATTATGGGCCCACCTGCCAGATACAGGGGATATAAGAGGCAGGTGGTGAAAACAGGCCGGGACCCAGGTAGAAAATGATCCGGTTGCTCATAAAGGTCAGATGGAAATAACTCCAATTTGAGGTTCTTTTGGGGCATCTGTGGGGTTGTGCCCTAACCTGAAAATGGAGGTTTGAGAGACAGCTGACCGGGTCTCTGGATCCAGGATCTGCCTCAAGATCGGCATGAGAGTACATACGACATCGCCCATATAGTGCTACCGCAAGGAAAGAGCGCCAGGTCATGATACCCACGTATCTCCCCGGATCAGAACCCTTCTCACTCTCCCGCATGGTCCGTGCAGGCAGTCAGCGCTCCCTCCCACACACCGACCGGTTAAGAGAAAACCGTCCATCTGGTTAACCCGTATTAATAAATAATAGGAATGTTTCATTAATATATAATATAATTTTTAAAAAACGTAACATTGAGGAAAACCTTGAACGAAAGTTATAAACTCTTTTTCCTTCATAATCCTTGTTAACGTACCTGTGTACGTTTCCAGTGCAAAACTTGTGTGGTAACACCGGTATAGTGTTCAGAGCACCATAATATCGGAAGGAGGCGATATATTTGTCGAAAGTTGTAGAGATTTCCCCAACAACGAGACATGAAGGCCACTCAAAGCTCGTTCTAAAAGTTAACGATGAAGGTATCATCGAGCGTGGAGACTGGCTCAGTATCACCCCGGTGAGGGGTGTCGAGAAGCTCGCCATCGGCAAGACGATGGAGCAGGTTCCAAAGATCGCATCACGCGTCTGCGGCATCTGTCCCATCGCACATACCCTGGCAGGCGTTGAGGCGATGGAGGCGTCTATCGGGTGTGAAGTCCCTGAAGATGCGAAACTCCTGCGTTACATCCTGCAATGTGCAAACAGGATGCACAGCCACGCCCTGCATAACATCCTATCTCTCCCGGATATGCACATCCCCGGGACAGATACGAAGATCAATCCATTCTCCAGGGAAGAGCCGGTCAGGAGCGCTGCCCTTCGGATCCAGCGGCTCCGTGAGATTGCCCAGACCATCGGCGAGATCGTCGGCGGAGAAGCCATCCATCCGAGCAACCCCCGCGTCGGCGGTATGTACACAAATATCACCCCGCGTGCGAAGGCGAAGATCTATGATCTCGCAAAGGAAGGCCGGGTCCTCGCTCAGGACCACATGGAGTTCATGATCTCGGTCTTCAAGGACTTCCAGAGGCGTGGAACCACTGTGGTCGGCGGCGTCGACGTCCCGATCCCTGACGACTTTGGTTATCATAATCAGGGATACATGGCCACAGCACCAGTCTACGGCAGCTCAAGCCTCGACGAAAACCCGACCTGGTACCCCGACCGGTTCACCGAAGTCCGCCCCTGGGATTGGTATATGGGCGAGATGGAGGTCAGCGAGGCCGACCCGAACTACCCCATAGGCGGTACCACACCGGTAGGAACAAAGACCTGGCCCCAGATGGAGGCCTGCACCGGCGTTCCGCTCTATGACGGCCAGCCAGTCGAGGTCGGGCCGCGTGCACGTCTGGTCCAGTTCAGGAACTACGACGGGCGGGGAGCCATGGGGCTACAGATCGCACGCCAGATGGAATTCCCCGAGACTATGTACGGCATAATCGATGCCGTAGATGCGCTCAACACCTCTGGATCTGTGCTTGCAGATGAGATCCCACAGGGCGACGGCTCTCTCGGATGGGCCGCAAACGAGGCGCCCCGTGGAACCGACGTCCACCTCACCCGCGTCAAGGATGGCAGGGTCCAGTACTTCTCGATGCTCGTCCCGACCACCTGGAACTTCCCGACCTGCAGTCGTGCACTGACCGGTGCACCCTGGCGGATCGCGGAGGTTATCGTGCGTGCGTATGACCCCTGTGTCTCATGTGCAACGCACATGCTGGTCGTCGATGAAGAGAAGAGGCTAGTGGCCCAGAAACTCATTCAGTGAGCGTAACAGAGCATGCTATTCCGTGAGATCGTGATCGCAGGGTGCGGTAACCCCCTCTACGCAGACGACGGGTTCGGCCCTGCAGTCGTGGAAGAACTCAAGAAGATACAACTGCCCGACAACGTCAAGGTCATCGACGCCGGCCTTGGCGCCCCTCACTTCCTCTTTACCCTGATGGAAGATGCAGAGGTGCCAGTGAAGAAACTGATCATCATTGATATCGCCGATTTCGGCGCAAAACCCGGTGATGTGACGAAACTCCGGCCTGAAGACCTGCCGCCGGGCGCATACCGGGATGCCCATTCATGGGATCTCTCAGAGCCGCTACAGCGGCTCAAGGATGTCATCGATATCACGATCATCGGGTGCCAGCCAAAGCGTGTCACTAACAATGAGTTTGAACTGGGGCTCACTGAGGAGGTTGTGGAGGCCATTCCCAAAACAGTACGTATCGTACTGGAAGAGATTGGGGTAGAATATGGGGCTGCTATCAACCATCAAGGAACGCATCTTTGGGCGCCGGGAGAAACCTCCGGAGAAGCCGGAAAAACGACCGGAAAGTAAGCCTGAGAGGGAACCTGTAGCGGATCCGCCGCAGGTGAAACCCGCAGTGAAGCCCTCTGATGTGAGTGTGGAAAGAAAGGTGGAAGTTGTACAAAAGGAGGAAAAGCCTGTGGCTGAAAAGATTACTATAGGTGAACTACATCTGAGCGGATGTACGGGATGCCTCGTGACGCTTGCGGATAACTACGAGGGTCTCTTCAAGCTGCTCGATGATTACGCGGACCTGGTCTATGCGTTGACCCTGGTCGATGTGCGCCACGTGCCCGAGATGGACGTGTGCCTGGTCGAGGGTTCGTGCTGTCTTGATGACAAACTCTCAGTTGAGGAACTGAAAGAAGCAAGGGCGAAGTCGAAGGTACTCGTCGCTTACGGTGGCTGCGCAGCATATGGCAACATCACCCGGTTCTGCCGGGGTGGCCAGTGGAACCAGCCGGGTCACGCGTCCTACGTACCGATCAGCGAGGTCGTCGATGTAGACCTCTTCCTGCCGTCATGTCCCCCGTGCCCTCAGGCAATCAGGAACGTCGCCGTTATGGCCTACCTGCTGCTGAAGGGAGACGACGAGCAGAAAAAACTCGCGACCGCCTACCTGACGCCGCTGATGCAGCTTGCACAGCGCGGCAACGAGGCCTGCGGTTGCGATCTGATGTATGACGTCATCAACCAGGGGCTCTGCATAGGATGTGGAACCTGTGCCGGAACCTGCCCGGTCCGTGCCATCACCATGGAGTATGGCAGGCCAAACATAAACCGGGATCTCTGTATCAAGTGTGGCGCCTGCTACGCGCAGTGCCCGCGGAGCTGGTTCAACTTCGACGTCATGAACAACTACGAGAGCATCATGAATGTCATCAAGGGAGCCATGGAGTGAGGTGAGAAAGATGGACGTACTCGGTAACTACAAGTCTGTGATATCGGCGCGCTCGACCGACAGGGACATCCTGAAAAAGGCCCAGGACGGCGGCATCATCACGACACTCTTCGCTTACGCGCTTGAGGAAGGCATCATCGACGGTGCCGTCGTCGCGGG
Organism: Methanomicrobiales archaeon; assembly: GCA_012510295.1. Taxonomy (GTDB): domain Archaea; phylum Halobacteriota; class Methanomicrobia; order Methanomicrobiales; family Methanoculleaceae; genus Methanoculleus. Next base: position 6,409 of record JAAZID010000285.1, read on the forward strand.
CCCGAGCGACGAGCCCTGGAGGCCGAAACCCATGGTTGTATCGACAAAGGCCGAACTCCTGGCCGCCGCCGGAACGCGCTATACCATCAGCCCGAACATCTCCCTGATCAAGGAGGCGACCCGGAGCTACGGTCTCGACCGTGTCGGTATCGTCGGCACCCCCTGCCAGATCCAGGCTATCCGGAAGGCGCAGCTCTATCCGATCGGGATGCGTGACGTTGACGACAAGATCGCTCTTGCGCTCGGCATCTTCTGCATGGAGAACCTCTCCTACCAGGCGCTCGAGGCGATCGTCGAAGATCACTGCAACCAGAAGATGGAGTCCGTCAAGAAGATGGATATCGGCAAGGGTAAGTTCACGGTCTACACCGAACGCGGTGCAGTCTCCCAGATGCCACTCAAGTTGATCCACAAGTACGTGCAGCCTGGCTGTAACGTCTGCCTGGATTACGTCGCGAACCTCGCTGACATATCGAGTGGCTCCGTTGGAAGTCCCGACGGCTGGAGCACGGTCTTTGTGCGGAGTATGAAGGGCAACGCAGTCTGGGACGGCGCTATCGAGGCCGGCCTCTTCGAGACGAAGCCGATGGACCAGGTCAAGCCTGGCCTCGACATGGTGAAGAAGCTCTCCACCGATAAGATCACGAAGAACCAGAAGAACGTGGACGCGCGCAAGACTGCCGGACTCAGGGCTGACGGAACCCCGAAGGGTCTCCGGAACCCCTACGAGTCTCCCTGAAACACTCTTTTTTTTGGCGGAATCTGAAGGGGTCTTAACGATAGAGTACACAGGACAGGCCCCTGCCCACAGGATGGATCCGGCTACGCCACCCGGAGGAGTTCCTCCTCCCGTCTCCACGAAGGGTGGTGCACGGGCAGACGATCACCGGAGAGTCGCATAGCGAGATCCGGCCTTTCCTGGCACCTCTCCTACGCGCCGGATATTGTCATGTGAGGAGGAAGGGGGAGAATCAGCCCCCCCACAGGTGGGAGCCATGCGGATATCTCCTCAGTAGCTTCTCGCCCCGGTCCTCCTGAGCAAACTGCTCCATTATCTCCGCGCTACGTGAGGAAGACAGGCCCTCATCTACCGTAGCCCTTTCGCACCGCCTATCCATGCCGGGGGGAGAGAGCAGTAGCTCTTCCGTAATAGCGAGTGAGTGTCACGTGCGGTCTTTTTCAGTCCCTGAACAGTACCTGGTACTTCGCCGACTGTGCCCCAAAAAAGCTCTTGCAGAACTCCGCTGCACGTGAGGGTTCATACTCCTTGCAGCTGAAGACATCAAGGTAGGCGGCGTTGGTCTCGTTTGCGAAGTGGCCGGAGACGAGCGATGTCTCGATGAGCTGGGTCATGGAGAACCCTGCGACCCGCTCGTTTGGGCCGAAGTGGATGATCTGCGGTTCGCCGAATCTCTTCATGTCAATCAGGTCACAGAGCTCGATGATGAACCGGCGAATCATCTCCGGATCCCTGATCGATGCAGGGTCACAGTCCTTCAGGTCCACGTTCATGTACAGACCCCAGCTTCCGCGCTGCTTGAACTCTGCGATGATCTCTGCGTCGCTCATCATCTCAGTCATTACATTGTTTATCATCACTTTGCTTGCCATGATCTCACCTTCAAGAGGAACTCTGATCGATTTGATCTTTTAATTTTTGGCGGTCCAGATTTTAAACTTATGCATGGTACAATAGGAGGATAGCCGTTATTTATCCATTAAATCCAAGTAATTCCGGGGCATCAGCAATCCAGATACATATCAGCGCCCAATTCTGAAAAATAAGACAATATAACGCCTATTATTCTTTCGATACGCATTCATTTGAGAATAATTCACACTTTGTGCGAATGTAGGCATACGTGAAGATTTCTCTCAAACCCTCGCAGAGGGGAGCTACCAACAAACAAGGGCATGAGAAACTGCTCTCCCTCATGTGCCATGTTCCAGCTATCCACCGGGTGACACCCCCAAAAGAGAGGACGGCCCGGGCAGCCCCCCGTACCGCAAGCGGTGCCCCGGATCTCCACCGCCGGCATACCCTCACCAGACCTCCGGGGGACGGCGGTGCGCGCGCCGGACATGCGCATGGAGGGTCTCGAGGGTGGGGTACCGCCGCCCGCAGAACGGGCAGATGAACTCCCCCGTCTCCACCGGGATCTTCCGCCGTCGTGGGGGTTCGCTCATCCCGGCTCCCCTCCCGCCGCAATCTCCTCGATCGTCCGCCCGGAGACGACCGACCGCATCTCCGTCGCCACGAGGTTCCGGCCCGGCGCCGCCTCCGCATCATCCATCTTCACGAGGAGCCATGCCTCACCCTTCTTGCCGGTCCGAAACCGGGTGAGGGCATACCCGCCCCGGACCTTCTCACCCTCAAGCCAGAACGACACATGACCCTGCTTGAGCGCCCCGGCGACCGGGATATCCCGCCCATCCTTCCGGGTGAGGTTCCGGTAGATCCCCCGGTCCCAGATCATGACTGTCCCGGCCCCGTACCTC
>JAAZID010000286.1 GCA_012510295.1 Methanomicrobiales archaeon
GAGGCAGAGAGGATAGTTGATATGATCTCTGCTTCTCCCACATTTGAAACGATTGAGCGGGAGCGGGAGATCATGACGGGCACCCGGGGGAGATCGACCGGAGGAATTGTGCCACAAGTGGTGGCACAAGCAGCCGGGAGTTATCTGAACCGCCGGCGGTCAGGAAGAGGGAGTGCAAACCTGCAGAAGTGCTGTGTCGGGAGGGGATAGGGGATGACTGAGGGGCAGGCCGTGGCGGAGGAAGTGCCGCCGGGGTATAAGCGGACGGAGGCGGGGGCGGTGCCGGAGGGTTGGGAGATAGGGCGGCTGGGTGACATCGCATCAATCCGAAACCAGAAGATCTTACCCTCGAACGTAGATCCAGATACGCTGTGTGTGGAACTTGAGCATATCGGGCAGGGCAATGGGCAGCTTCTGGAGGTCTCCATAGCGCAAAATTCAACGTCATCAAAGTACTGCTTTTTTACTGGAGATGTCCTGTTCGGGCGACTCCGCTCGTACCTCCGCAAATTCTGGCACGCCGATAGGGATGGTATCTGCACCACTGAGATATGGCCCCTGATGGTCAATACGAGCCTGGTCGATAGCGTTTTTTTGTATGCAATCGTTCAGAGTAATCAGTTCGTTGAAACGGCGAGTATATCATATGGAACACATATGCCCCGTGCAGACTGGAATGTAATGAAAAACCTTGAGGTTCACTTACCCCCCCTCCCCGAACAACGCGCCATAGCCGGCGCCCTCTCCGATGCCGACGGGCTCATCGGGGCGCTGGATGCTCTGATCGAGAAGAAGCGGGCCATCAAGCGGGCCGCCATGCAGCAGCTCCTCACGGGGAAGACGAGGCTGCCGGGGTTTGAAGGGGAGTGGAAGGTAAAGCGGTTGGGAGAGATCGGACATTTTGCGAAAGGTCGTGGAATTAAACGAGATGACGTAACTGATGAAGGATCGCCGTGCATCCGCTACGGGGAGCTCTACACACGATACCACAACTACATCACCACTCCTGTCTCACGTATCCCTCCGGCAGTTGCTCAAACAGCTTTACCGATCCAGACTGGCGATCTCTTATTTGCAGGCTCCGGTGAAACTGCAGAAGATATTGGGCGATGTGTAGCATATTTAGGCGATGAACAGGCGTATGCTGGTGGCGATATTGTTGTGTTGGCGCCATCCGGACAGAACTCAATATATCTCGGATATTTGATGGATCATCCGCTCGTTACAGCGCAAAAGGCACGGCTCAGCCAGGGAGACGTCATCGTCCATATCAGCGCTACCAATCTTGCTCAAGTGGAGATTAATCTTCCCCCGATCGACGAACAACGCGCCATCGCCGCCGTCCTCTCCGACATGGACGCCGGGATCGCCGCCCTCAAGCGCCGCCGCGACAAAACAAATCAGATCAAGCAGGGCATGATGCAGGAGCTCCTCACCGGCCGCACCCGCCTCATCGATCCCCCGGAGGCGCCGGCATGAACCCGGTCCGCATCTTCGTAAGCAGCGTGCAGAAGGAGTTCGCCGGCGAGCGGGAGGCCCTCCGAATCTACCTGCGCGGTGACGCACTGATGCGGCGGTTTTTTGAGGTCTTCTTCTTCGAGGACGTCTCTGCCACTGACTGCAACACCGATGATCTCTACCTCGATGAGGTCCGGCGGTGTGACATCTACGTCGGACTGTTTGGGGAAACCTACGGTTCTGAGAATGCCGACGGGCTCTCCCCGACCGAGCGGGAGTTTGACCTCGCCACCAGTGAGGGCAAGTACCGGCTCATCTACGTGAAGGGCACGGACGACGGCGCCCGCCACCCGAAGATGCGCGCGCTCATCGGCAGGGCAGAGGCGGGGCTGGTCCGGAAGCGGTTCAACACCGCCTCTGAGCTGGTCGCAGGACTGTATGCGGCGCTCGTTGACTACCTCGCAGAGAAGCAGCTCATCCGGTCTGGTCCTTTCGATGCAGCCCCATGTGAGAAGGTGACGCTCAAAGACCTGGATCCGGAGCGGATGGCGTGGTTCATCCGCACAGCGAGGGCAACCTGCCGGTTCCCTCTCACAGAAGGTGCACCCCCTCATGAACTGCTCGAGCACCTGAACCTTATCTATGACGGGTATCTGACGAACGCGGCAATCCTCCTCTTTGCGAAAAAACCACAGAAATTCCTGGCCTCCTCTGAGGTCAAGTGCACCCACTTCCATGGCATTGAGGTAGCAAAGCCGATCCCCTCCTACCAGACTTATAAGGGAACAGTCTTCGATCTCGTGGACGCGGCGGTAGATTTCGTCCTCAGCAAGATCGCCCTCTCGGTGGGCACCCGCGAGGCCGGCCCACAGGTGCCGGTGCGCTACGAGATCCCGAAGGAGGTGATAGCAGAGGCGATCGTGAACGCCGTCGCACACCGCGA
>JAAZID010000287.1 GCA_012510295.1 Methanomicrobiales archaeon
GTCGGCCGGGGCATCGCCCGGGCTATACTCGCGAAGGGCCTGGATATAACCGTCACCGGAATTGCCGATTCAAGGAGCGGGATCATCGATGCCGGCGGGGTCGATCTGGCGGCGGCGCTTGCCCGGAAAGATCAGGGTGAACCCTGTGGCGACCCGGGCATAAGTCCCATGGATGTTGTGGAGAGGGCGGAGTATGACATACTCGTCGAGGTGACCCCGACCGATGTCGAGACCGCAGAGCCGGCACTGAGTCACATCAAGGGGGCCCTCCGGCGGCGCAAACACGTCGTCACATCGAATAAAGGTCCGATCGCCCTCGCCTACCCCGAGCTCCGGGCTCTCGCTGAGACAAATGGTGTCTTCCTGAAGTATGAAGCGACGGTCTGCGGCGCGATCCCGCTCATCCACGCCATGCAGGAGGGACTTGCCGGAAATGCCATCACCCGGATCTGCGGTGTCTTCAACGGTACCTGTAACTATATCCTCACCCGGATGGCAGCAGAGGGGCTCACCTACGAGCAGGCCCTCGCTGAGGCCCGGGATCTCGGCTACGCCGAGGCGGATCCCACATATGACGTCGAGGGGATCGATGCAGGCATCAAACTGGTCATCCTCGCAAATACTATACTCGATATGGATACCACGCTTGACGACGTGGAGAGGACGGGGATCACCCTCCTCTCGCCGGAAGCGCTACAGCTTGCAGAGGATCAGGACTGCACCATCCGGCTCATCGGCGAGATCATCCCCCGGGCCGGGGTGCTACGGGTCTCGCCGAGGATCGTTTCGAAGATCCATCCTCTCGTCGTCGAAGGGACACTCAACGCTGTCACCGTGGAGGCAGACCTCGCCGGGGATCTCACGTTCATCGGGAAGGGCGCAGGCTCCACGGAGACCGCCAGCGCCGTGATCGGCGACCTTCTCTACATCCAGAGCAGGCATGTCCAGGGTTCTTGAACGAAGAAAACAGTACCTGCGGCTGATGCGCCAGGTGACGCTTGAAGCGGGTTACTTCACGGTGCCTGATATCGCTGAAGCAACCGATACCCCCCGGAGCACCGTTCAGGACTGGGTGAACCGCCTCATCGAGGAAGGATGCGTTATCCTCACCGGTGAGCAGCGGGGACGACATGCCGCCCGGTATGCGGCGAGCAGTGCGATGCCGGAGAGCGCCTGCCGGCGGGTCTTCACCACAATCGATGGCGATCAGGTTGAGATCTACCATGAGTGCATGAGCGGGGGGTGTGCCGCCTTCTGCGAGTTCCACCACGCCCGCGCCGGGGGCGCCCTGCGGTCGGTCCACCGCGACGGGACCCTGCTCCGGGAGCGGGCACACCTCGGCCGGTGGGAGATCGCTGTCGGGCTCGACCCGGCGCCGGCGGTCGGGATCGCCGGCGTTTTTCATGAGGGGGAACACATCCTCCAGCACATCAGGTGTATCGGTGGTCCAGCCTACTCGCTCACCGATATGCTCTCCCTCGCCGAGGGTGTCTGTGGCGTCACGGTACACCGCGAGGGGGCGGTGGTCGAGGGGGAGGTGATCACCCGGGCGCTCACCTACGTTGCCGTCGGTATCGACGACACCGATACCGGGAGTGAGGGGGCAACGTTTGCCCTTGCCCTCGCCCTCCTCCAGCACCTCGCAAACCTTGACGGCGTCATGCCTATCGGTCACCGGGTGGCGATGCTCAACCCACGGCTTGAGCGGCGGACCGCCGGGAACTCCTGTAGTTACATCGAGCTTGCGGTGGAGCCAGATCAGGTGATGCGGATCGAGGAGGCTGCTGTGCGGTTCGTCGCCGATGAGGCGGCATCTCCTGATTGGGGACTCGCAGTAAGGGAGGGGTTCCGGGTACCGCGGGATCTCCGGGCCTACGGTAGAAGCGCCCGTGAGTCGGTGGTCACGCGGGAGGTGGCGGATGCAGCCGCCGGGAGGTTCGGGGCCCGTCTCTACGGTGGCCGGGGCGCCATCGGAGCGCTCGCGGCTGTCTCACTCATAGGACTCCCGCACGATGTACTGCTCGACCCGAAGCGGGACGTCTGTGCCGGGTGGGAACCGGCACCCTGAGGCCAGATATCCTCCCTGAGCGTATTCATCCATGGTAACGTCGTATCGGCAGAGCTCGCGCTCATCGGGTGACGCGATCCCACGGTGGTCCTTGCACATCCCGGGCGAGCACCCGGGTCATCCGGCAGGCATCGTCGTCCCTGACCTGCATCGGCGGATGTTCCATGAAGTAGGCGGACGGAGACGTCAGCACACCGCCGATACCCCGGTTGAGGTCACATGAGGAGATCCCAAACTAACTTCCCTCTGTCGTTCACTCTATTTTCGGCTCCATACGGCGGCCTTTCTCCCTCCGGGCAGCCTCGGAAAAGATCTGGTCGTAGGCCGCAGCACTCTTCTCCCATGTAAAGAGTTCGCGCACTCTCTCTGGTCCCTTCCGGGCCATCTGCCGGTAAAGATCTCCATCGCCGAGCAGTGTTGTGACGGCGGCGGCGAGTTTCCTGATATCTCCCGGCGGGACGATCAGGCCGGTCATCCCGTCCTCCACAGCGTATGGTATTCCACCGATATCTGTCCCGATAACCGGCGTGCCGCACGCCTGTGCCTCGATCAGCACCATGCCAAACCCCTCCGCACGGTCACAGCTCGGTAGAATGAGAAGATCAGCGCTGTTGAAGTACAAGGGCATCTCGTCCTCGGGGACAAAACCGGTAAATATGATATCCTCAAGGACGCCTTCCCTGGCTGCAAGCTCCCGGTAGTGATCGATGTAGTTTCCCCGCCCGGCGAGGATGAGTCTGGCGTCCACGGATGCCCGAATGATTTTCAGTGCCCGGATCAGGTAGCAAACGCCCTTATGCCTGCTCTCTCTATCCAGGTGACCGACATAGAGGAGAATCTTTTCGCTGTTCAGGTGGTGCTTCCGGCGCAGAAAGTCCGAACGGTCTCCCCCGAACCGCTTGAGATCGACGCCAGGAGCGGCATAGCGCAGCTTTTGGTGGTGTTTTGAGAGGTGCGGCGACCGACTGGCGTAGTACTCCGACGTGGCGACGATCATATCCGCGAGGCAGAGCGTCCGCGAACCGAGAAGGGGGTAGTAGCACTGCCCGAGCGCCCACGTCAGGGGATCCGAGCCAGTCAGATCGTTGTGGTAAGTCAGGACGTAAGGCACCTGCATTCCAACCGATGCCCGGGCGGCTGCATCAGCGATGAACGGAACCGGCATATGCCCGTTGATGACGTCCGGGCGCACCAGGTTGATGAAGCGTTGTACCATCCTCTTCCATGCGAGGTTGATAGGGGTGCTTGAGACCTTGAACTGGTAGGGAAGCCGGATCACCGTAAGATCATCGATATTGTCGACTTTCACGGTATTTTCCTCCTGGCTCCAGTTGGAGCAGACGATGGTCACATCATGCCCGAACTGCTGTTGTAGCCTTGTACTGACCTCATAGATGTACTTCTGCACACCACCCATATGCGGGTAAAAGTACGGGGTCACCACCATGACTCTCATGCTTCCAGCGCTCCGGTAACGGGATGAAGATATACAATACCACCTATAAATCTATCCCCGGTCCTCCCGGGCACCATGAGCCATCCGAACACCTATCGGGGTGAAGTGCGGAGTAGTCACCCCTCCGGTTATTCCAGACGTAAATCTTTCGCTCCCGGTGCCACCCGGCCGGCACATTAGAGGTCTCCTTCGAACTTCCACAGAATTTATTGTGGGATGATTCCTTGCATATTTGTTCTCTACTGTCTGGCGTCAGGGAGAACAGGTGAGATCACCCCGCTCACCCATCGATCCCCTCCGGAGTTCTGATATCGGATAGGCATCCTGAGGAGGTGGGGGTGGGTATAAATATTAGAAACACCCCCTATCGTGCATCAGGATTCATCCTGGGGGGGGGAGAATTGAGTCGAGGAGCCGTCTTCGTAACCGATGCGCAGATGCGCAGCTCTCTTGCGGTCATCCGATCGCTCGGAAAACAGGGGCTGGAGGTGACTGCCGGCGAGGAGACGAGGTGCGCGACAGGCGCTTTTTCGCGGTACTGCAGTCATCGTCAGGTATACCCCTCGCCTGTGCGGGAGGAGGAGAAGTTTGTACGGCACCTTCTCGCTCTCCTGAGGGCAAAGGAGTACGACGCTATCTTTCCGGTCGCCGATGCTTGCTTAAAGCCGATAATCGATCACGAAGAGGAGATCTCCCGGTATACCCGGATCGCCCTGCCATCCCGAGACATCTTCATGAAGGGCTACGACAAGGGAACGACCCTCCGCATCGCTCTAGAAAACGCCATCCCCTCTCCAAAAACCTTTTTCCCGGAGAGTACTGCAGAAATAGTAGAGATTGCCGGAGAAATCGGCTATCCGGCCGTCATCAAACCCCGGGTGAGTTCGGGAAGGCGGGGTGTCCGGGTCTGTAACGGCCCTGAAGATCTCCTCCGGGCTTACGATGCAATTGTGACGGAGTTCGGCCGGGTGGTGGTTCAGGAGTTCATACCCGGCGGCGGGGAACTCGGGGTCTACACCCTCCTCAATAACCGGTCGGAACCGCGTGCCGTGACCGTCCAGAAGAGGCTTCGCTCCTACCCGATCTCCGGGGGTGCAAGCACACTCCGGGAAACCATCAAGGATGAATCCTCCCGCGAGGCCGCGACGATCGCCCTCCGCCTCTTGAAGGTGATGGGATGGTCTGGTGTTGCGATGGTGGAATTTCGCATCGACGCTCGCGATGGGAGCCTCAAACTCATGGAGGTGAACCCCCGTTTCTGGGGATCGCTCCACCTCTCTATCCTGAGCGGCGTGGACTTCCCGCACCTCCTCTATCGGATGATCATGGATGGTGATATCGAACCGGTCGCAGATTACCAGGAGGGAGTTCAGTGCCGCTGGTTGCTCCCGGGAGATATCCTCTGGTACCTGAGTGCCCCGAAGACCTGGCAGAACCTCAGGGAGTTTCTCCGGTTCGGCACGCCTGACGATATCCTTTCGCTGCACGATCCAGGCCCCACGATGGGGTTCATGCTCGCCACGGCACGTTACGCACTGGATCCAGGGATGTGGCGGTTTGTCCTGAGGCGGTGATGATGAGGGTCAACGCGCTCAGCATCGATCTTGAATTCTGGTGGTGTAACGAGTTTTTAACAGACTACCTCCCGTGTGACCGGGAGGACGGGTTTCGGGATTCGTTGAGGCCGATATTTGCAGTGCTCGATGCGTTCGATGTCAAAGCGACATTCTTCGTTCTCGGCGCCGTCGCAGAGCAGTACCCGGAGGTCGTCAGCGAGATCTACCGCGACGGTCATGAGATCGCATGCCACTCCTACTCCCATAGGCCGCTCTACACGATGAACCGGGACGAGTTCGAGGATGAACTGGAGAAGTCCCTCGAACTGCTCGCTGACTACAACCCGATCGGATTCCGGGCGCCGTCGTTCTCCCTGAATAACAGAACAAAATGGGCGATCGATCTCCTGGAAAAACATGGGTTCCAGTACGACTCGAGTATCTTCCCGGCGAAAGCCTGGCTTTACGGCGTACCGGGAGCACCCGTTGGCATCTACCGCCCTTCCCGGGACGACATCTCCATCCACGATCCCGACGGCCCTATCGTCGAGTTCCCGCTCTCGGTTCTCCGACTCGGCATGAACATCCCCGTCTCCGGCGGGTTCTATCTCCGCGCCCTGCCGGAGCGATTTCTCTCCTGGAGCATTGACAGGGTTGCCGCAAGGAGGCCGGCCAACATCTACGTTCATCCCCACGATATCTACCCCGGACCACCCTTGCTGAAGGTGCCGTTCATCTCACGCCTCATTACCTACCACGGTGTCCGGACGTCGCTTGAGAAACTGATCATGCTCATGATGCGGTTCTCGTTCATGCCGATGGGTGCGCTTCTCGAAAAGATGTCACTGCTGCCCCGGGATGGCTGGATTCCGGCGGCACCTGCCGTTCCTCGGCGACCGGTAGGAAGGGATGACACGACCATCCCGCCGCTCCCCGCACTCGGGCTCTCGCGGCATTCCCTCGATACCGTTGCGCAACAGCATACAACCCGCGCGCGAAAACAGGTTCGCGAAACAGGTGATTCCGATGAAATATAGTAACTATTCAAAGCCCGCCCGTAGCACCGTGGGCACCAGGGTGCAGGGGAGTGGTTTGTGATGAATTGGACAGAAACGAAGGTGCTGGTGACCGGGGCCGGGGGTTTCATCGGCAGCCACCTGACGGAACACCTTACCGGCCTTGGAGCGGATGTGTGTGCGTTCGTCCGCTACAACTCGAGAAACGACCCTGGTCTCCTGCGGCTGCTCCCGAAGGAGAGCCAGGAGCAGGTTCGGTTCGTCATGGGTGATCTCAAAGATGCAGACGCCGTCCGAAGCGCCGTCCGGGACGTTGAGATCGTCTTCCACCTGGGTTCACTCATCGCGATCCCGTACTCCTACATCCATCCCCGGGAGACGGTTGAGACGAACGTCCTCGGTGCGCTCAACATCTTTGAGGCGGCACGAGATGCCGGCGTCGGGAAAGTAGTTCATACCTCCACGAGTGAGGTCTACGGAACGGCGCGTTACATCCCGATCGATGAGAACCACCCACTCCAGGGGCAGTCCCCCTACTCCGCGAGCAAGATCGGAGCTGACAAGTTGGCTGAGAGTTTCTACCGGTCGTTCGACGTTCCTATCGCTACTATACGGCCATTCAACACCTACGGCCCGCGGCAATCCGCCAGGGCAGTGATACCGACGATCATCGCCCAGGCGCTGACACAGGAGAGGGTTGTCCTCGGCGCGACGCACACCACACGGGACTATACCTTCGTCGGCGATCTGGTGCGTGCGTTCGTCCTCGTTGCCGAATCACCGCGGACGGCCGGGGAGACGGTGAATGTCGGATCGAACTCCGAGATCTCCATCGGTACCGTCGCGGAGATGGTTGCGTCCCTCGTCGGCAAGGAGATCGAGGTCGTCACTGACAGCGACCGCCTTCGGCCGGAGAAGAGCGAGGTGGAGAGGTTGTGGTGCGACAACACCCGGGCCCGGGATCTCCTCGGTTGGTCTCCGGCCGTCCCCCTGAAAGAAGGACTCTTACAGACAATTGCATGGTTTAGAGAACACCTGGACCTCTATAGTCCCGGACAATACGTGACCTGACATGAAAGCTGTTATTCTAGCCGGCGGCAAGGGGAGGAGGCTTGAGCCCTACACGACCATCATTCCCAAACCCCTTATGCCGATCGGAGACAAGTCGATCCTTGAGATCATCCTCCGCCAGCTCCGGGAGCACGGCATCCGGGATGTGACGATAGCAGTAGGGCACCTGGCCGAACTGATCATGGCGTTCTGCGGTGACGGGGGCCGATTCGGGCTCTCGATCACCTACTCACGGGAGGAGAAACCGCTTGGAACCGCGGGATGCCTCGGGCTCATCAAGGGCGATCTCTCCGACCCGTTCCTGATGATGAACGGCGATGTCCTGACAACCCTGCCGTTCTCCGCGTTCATGGACTGCCATAACCGGAATGGAGCGGTCGCGACGATCGCCCTGAACAAACGAGATTATTTCATCGATTTCGGCATCGTGGAGACCGACGGAGACGGAAATATCGTCGGATACACTGAAAAACCTGGGTTCGAGCACTACGTGAGCATGGGGGTCTATGCGTTCGATCCACGTGTTCTCGACTACATCACGCCGTACGAGTACATCGACTTCCCTGATCTGATCCGTATCCTGCTCGCAGCGGGGGAGACTGTCAGGGCTTACACGTATGATGGCTACTGGCTGGATATCGGGCGGGTGGACGATTATCAGGAGGCAAACAGTGAGATGTCACCGTTTTATGGGGCATCGGGCGCCGGAGGTGGTTGAGGTGGTATGGAAGATTCCACTCTCCGATATCGCTATGGGGCGCGAGGAGGACGAGGCGGTCCGCGATGTCCTGCGGTCGCGGTGGCTCTCCATGGGGCCGGTGACGGAGGAGTTTGAGGCGGCGTTTGCCCGGTATCTTGGGGTGAAACATGCGTTTGCCGTCTCGAACGGGACCGCGGCGCTGCACATCGCTCACGCCGTACTCGGCATCGGTAGCGGCGACGAGGTCATAACACCGTCGCTCACGTTCGTCGCGACAGCGAACTCGATCCTCTACTGCGGTGCAAAACCGATCTTTGCCGATATCAGGGGTAATAACGACCTGAACATTTCGTGGGAAGAGGTTGCGGCAAAGATCTCGGAGAAGACGCAGGCGATCACCGTCGTCCACTACGGGGGGTATGCCTGCGATATGCGGCCGATCATGGAGATCGCCCACGACCACGATCTCCGGGTCATTGAGGATGCGGCGCATGCGATAGGCGCAACGTACAGGGGGCAGAGGTGCGGGACGATCGGAGATATCGGGTGTTTCAGTTTTTTTGCGAACAAGAACCTCTCTACCGGCGAAGGCGGCATGATCGTGACCGACGACGATCTGCTCGCTGAGAAGATCCGGACGATGCGTTCGCACGGCATGACCACGCTGACGTGGGACCGGCACCGTGGGCATAGTTCAAGTTACGATGTCGTCGATCTCGGCTACAACTACCGGATGTGCGAGGTCGCATCCGCGCTCGGCATCGTCCAGCTCCGGCACCTGGAGCAGAAGAACGAACGGAGGCGGCAGATCGTCGACCGGTATAGGAAGACGCTCGCCGGGATCGAAGGTATAACATGCCCGTTCGGCGGAAAAACCAACGGTGTGTCCTCCTATCATATCTTCCCGGTCATCCTTTCTGCGGATCTCCCACGGATCGGTTTTCAGGGTGCACTGAAGAAACGGGGCATCCAGACGAGCGTTCACTATCCTCCGGTTCATCTCTTCACCTACTACCGGAGGCTGCTCGGGGATACGCGGGGGTCACTTCCGAAGACCGAGTTCGTCGGGGAGCACGAGGTGACACTGCCGCTCTACCCCGGGATGACCGACGATGATGCCGATTACATCTGCACCGCCATTGAGGGGGCTGTCTCCAGGTAGGCGGTAAGGGTGTTCGCCGACCTGCACGTCCATACCCGGTGTTCCCGGGACTCGCTCATGGATCCTGCGAAGGTCGTCAGGGTTGCCCGGAAGCGGGGGCTTGCCGCTATAGCGGTGACAGATCACGGGACCATCCGGGGAGGCTTTCTCGCCCGGGAGGCGAGTCGGGGCGAGGACGTTACGGTGATCGTCGGTGCGGAGATCCGGACGGAGTACGGCGACGTCATCGGCCTGTTCCTTGAGGAAGAGGTTGTGGCGCGGAGGTTCGACGACGTGGTCTCTGAGATCCGTGCCCAGGGCGGTCTTGCGGTTCTGGCGCACCCCTACCGCCAATATCCGTTTCCCGGGCGCCTTGCAGGGAAAGTGGATCTCATCGAGGGGTTCAACAGCAGGTCGCGCCCATCTGCTAACGTCCGCTCGATGAGGCTTTCGCGCACCTGCAGGAAGAAGACGATCGGTGGGAGCGATGCGCACACGTACGCGGAGATAGGGAGGGGCGTGACGATCTTTGGCGGGGATGATATCGAGGAAGCGCTCCGGGCCGGACTGACCGTCGGGGGCGGGCGGGAGTCAAACTACTATCTTGTTCATGCCCTGAGCTGCGGCATTGAGCGTTTGAGAGGGTTTGCCGGAATCTGAGTGCTCCCCTCCCGCCATCACCGCCTGTTCAGGCGCCGGAGCGCGATACGCCCGAGCAGAGGCGTGATCATACCGGAGATCTCGATTTTGTCTGACGGCGTCAGCACCGCCCGGTAGACGTATGCGCCATACAGGCCGGTTAAGGCTGCCGCAAGCGCGTACGGGTGAAGAACGCCCTGCAACAGGAAGAAGGCGAGGAGGAATATGGTGACCACCCCGAAGGTTTTTGCGATCATCACGGACTCGATCCGCACATCAAAGACGCGGTGGAGCACGTTGAGTATCAGCACCGCGAGCAGGGTGCACGATATGGCCGTACCAGCGGCTGCGCCTGTTATCCCGAAGAGGGGAATGAGCACCAGGTCGAGGGCGACGTTTGCCCCCGCGACCAGGATATTTACCTGCGAGGAGAGCCCCGGCCGGTTCATGGCACTGAGGGAGGGGCCGACGGAGGATACCGCCCCAAAGACGATCATCCCATAGATGAGGACGATGAAGGCGGGCACGGCTGGCAGATAGGAGGGGCCGAAGAGGATCTCGATGATCGTCCCGGCGAGATAGATAAGGACAAGGCCCATCATTGAGAGGAGGGCGAGGCAGTACCTGATCGATCTGTTTATGACAGCCTCAACGGCGCTCGTGAGACCCTTGCTGTAGTACTCCGAGATCGCCGGGTAGTTGACCGTGGAGATCGAGCCCGGGAGCGAGAGGAAGGCCACCCGGGCGATCATGATCGCGACTGCGTACCGGCCGACGTCGGTCTCCGTCAGCAGGTAGCCGATGAGGAGGGTGTCGGTGTAGGTGTTCACCAGGTAGATCGCGCTCGCGATGAAGACCCTGCTCCCGAACGCGAGCATCTTCTCCGTCGTCTCCCGGTGGTTGAGGGTCGAGGGGCGGAAGTGCGGGTGGACGACCGTTGCGACGAAAGCGAGCGTCCCGATCTCGGTAAGCAGTAGTGCCGCCACTGCACCCGCCGGGCCGAAACCCGCGAGAATGAAGACCACTGCCAGAACGACCAGGAGGATCGAGCGGATGATGAACCGGAACGAGTAGGATCGCATCTCCCGCAGACCGTTCAGGAGGCCGAGAAGGGTCGTGTTCAGGATCGAGAGCGGCACGGCAAGTGCGGTGATCCGGATGAGATCGGAGAGTTCGGGGATCGAGAAAAGCGCTGCAATCTCTCCTGAGAAGAGGAAGAGGACGAGGCCGGCCATGGTCCCGAGCAGGAGCCCATTGACGACCCCGGCGGTGACGACGGCATCCCGCCGCTCCCGGTCGGTCTTGTAGTCGGCCACGTACTTCACGACCGTCTCCGGGATACCGAGGCCGGCAACCAGTGTGGATACCGTAAAGATGGTCAGTGTCAGGGTATACAGCCCGAAGTCTCCCGGGCCGAGCCAGCGGCTCAGCAGGATATTCAGGAGGAACCCTGATCCGAGGGTGACGATCTGGCTGGCGAATACCCAGCTGACATCAGATGCGAACTTCGTAGACTCCTTCATGCCGATCAGGCCTGACGTAATGGCGGTATGGTGCACTGCCGGTATTTATACAGTTCTCCGGGTTCGCGCCAGCGCATGAGAGCCCCGGGGATTTCGGGCATACCGAAGAACCTACAGCCTCCGCACTGCCTGGTGCGTATGGATAGGCGGTATGGTGGCCATATCGCGATGTGGTGTCTGAAGATGTCTCCGGGATATGGGGGTATACCACCTCTTCAAATTCGTTGCAGGATGTTGAGATCACAGCACTGCCTGCAAAAAGTATATAAGGCCACCCTGCTATAGGGGCTTTCGCGGTAGCCATGACTAAGATATTCCTCTGCACCAACGGGTGCGTCGAGGGGCAACTCAGGACAAAACTCGTCGAGAGATATCTGGACACCCATACCCAGGATCTTCACGTGACCTCGGAGATAAACGATGCAGACACTGTTCTCTTTTATGCTTGCGGGCTGACCAACGAGAAGGA
The DNA here is from genome assembly GCA_012510295.1 of Methanomicrobiales archaeon. Lineage (GTDB taxonomy): Archaea > Halobacteriota > Methanomicrobia > Methanomicrobiales > Methanoculleaceae > Methanoculleus. Next base: position 11,640 of record JAAZID010000287.1, read on the forward strand.
GAGTCACTCCCTGGATTCCATCAGGGAGCTTAGAGGGAAGATGCAACCGGATGCTGAACTCATCGTATGGGGATGCCTTGCAAAACAGAATCCCCGGGCGTTCGCGGGAGTTTACGAAGGACAGCTCATCGGCCCGCTGGACACTGATTTCTTCACCTCCCTCCCGGGCGCAAACGCCATCTCCCTGGACACAATCGATCATTCGGCTGCCGAGAACGAACTGACAACCATGGCTCCTCCCAGTATCTGCGGCTGCAACGGCATCGATCTCGTTACCCGGGTACGCCTCCTCTATAAGCGTGGGATAGACCTTTTCAGCTCACGGGGGGTGAAACGTTCGCCGGTTTACTATATTCCCATCGCAGTCGGGTGTACCGGGCACTGCACCTACTGCAGCGAGCGCCCGGCGTTCGGGAACACCATTCACAGCCGCCCGATAGAGCAGATTATCCTGGAATTCCGGGGCGCGATGAAACGGGGTCACACCCGATTTTCGCTCGTTGCAACAGATCTCGGGAGTTACGGTGCCGATATCGGCTGCCGGCTTCCCGATCTTCTCGATGAGATGCTTGGTGCCGATCCATCGGGCAACTGCTCGTTCATCCTCAACCAGATCGAACCGCACCATTTCGAGGCGATCTATGAAGGGATGGAGCCCGTCTTTGATTCGGGAACGATCGAGATGGTGATGTCCCCCGTGCAGTCGGGGAGCGATCGGATCCTGAAACTCATGGGCCGACACTACACCGCCGGGCAATGGAAGGCACTGATGCTGGACATCCACCGGAACCATCCCGGGATCCGACTGAACACCCAGTTCATGGTGGGGTTCCCGACTGAGACGGAGGAAGATTTTGCCGCGACGCTGGATCTCCTCGACCCCCCGTTCCAGCTCGATGAACTTCATATCTTCAGGTTCTCTCCGAGGCCGTTTGTTCCCGCTGCCCGTCTCCCGGACCAGGTTCCCGAGGGGGTCAAAGAGGCGCGGGCCGAACGCCTGCTCAGCAGGTATGCAAGGAACTGCATATAATGGATAGATGCGGAGGAAACCCGGCGGCGATTCATCTCCGCTCCGACAGAAAACAGTCATAGTCAGCGCAGAATCACCTTTCAAGGGATGATTACGGCATGATCTGGAACATAGCACACACAGGGATCCTCGTGGTACTCGTGATCTGCGTGGGTATGATGGCGTTTGGATGGCTTGATCAGGACGGCAACGGCCATGCCTCCCGGATCCCCAGGGGCGGCAGCATACTGATCGCCGCACACGACAGCCCGACAGAGTCGAAGATGGTCGCGGACTACCTCTGTGCCGGCGCTGCCGATGAGATCGAGATCCAGAATGCACTCAATGCCTTCGGAAGCGCCGGCGGCACGGTCACCCTGGCCCGGGGCACCTTTTACCTCAGTGGGGATCTGGAGATCCCGGGTAGCGTCATCTTCCAGGGAGGGGGGCCTGATGTCACCAGGCTCGAGTGGTCTTCCGGTATCATGCGGTGCCGGGAGGTACAGGACATTCTGCTCCGGGACTTCACGACCACCGGAACAGGTGCGGTCTTCATCCAGAACTGCGACCGCGTGAAAGTCCACAACGTCACGGCGACCGTCGACAACTCCCGGTGGGGCGGGGCGTTCACGCTCTGGGTCTCAAGTGACATCATGGAGGATATCGAGTTTGTCAACTGCAGGGCTATCGACTGTGGGAGGATGGGATTCATGAACGACGGCGACGGGTCACCAAGGCTCATCCGGGATATCCGCTATATCGACTGCGAAGCCATCAACTCCGGGCGGGATTCGAGGTTTTCCCCTTACGGGGAGTGGGTGACCGGTTTTGCCATAGCGGAGAACAACCATCTTGCGGATACAATTCTCGTCGGCTGCGTGGCCGAGGGCTCGTTTGAGTCCGGTTTTCACACCGAAGATGTTCCGGAGGTTACGAACCTGGTTTTTGAGAACTGCATAAGCCGTTACAACGGCCAGAAATCGGACAGTTTCTACAACCCGTCGGAGAATACGCATGGCCTCCACTTCGGCTCCGGGTACTGGGTGCAGGGAGAAACCATGCTTTCTGACTGCATCTCCGAAGGTAACGGGAACGCGGGTTTCTCTGTGGGCCCGGGCGTCAGCCTCTATAACTGCACCGACGACGGGTCGGCGGTGGGGTTCCGTCTGGTCGATACGCGTGATGTCTATCTGGAGGACTGCACCAGCCTGAATGCAGGCGCGTACGCGGTCTATGCGCTTGAAGCGGAGAACGTCACGACGAAACACCTGCAGATGATCGACCCCGGCGGCGTCGATGGGAACGGAGCATTCTTCGGCACCGCTGCACACCCGGTCACCACCAGTCGGTTTGATGTCGTCGGCAGGTGCAGCGAGGAGATCCGCGCAATCTATGGTGAGGGATGCCGTGATCTCATATTCACAGGCGTTGTCCGGGCGGATCACCCTGAACCGGTGTTCATCAAGAGGGGTGATGGTCTCGATACCACCGGGCTTGAGATCCGGTCCGGGTCGATGAATCCAGCCCGAAACAGTACAAACCCACTGAGAGACCTTCTGGTGAGGATTATTTTGATGTTCATATGAAGATTGTTCAGGTCACTCCCTACTACCCGCCACATACCGGCGGCATCGAGCGATACGTCTATAACCTGAGCGGGGCGCTTGCTGAGCGGGGCCACGAGGTCACTGTCCTGACCGCGAACATACCGAGAGGCAGTCCGGTCGAGACCGACAGCGGGGTCACGGTGAAGCGTAGCACCTGTCTGGCGCGCCCCTTCAATGACCCGTTCGCCCTCTCGTTCTTCAGGCTTGGCGGGGAGCTTGCGGGAGTCGACGTCCTGCACGCCCACAACGCCTACAGTTGTGCTGCACTGGGAGCAGCTTTTGCCCGTCGAAGATGCGGCGTGCCGATGGTCTTGACACACCACGGACAACACCTCTTCGGCAACCCCTTCAAGGACTCTATCATAACAGTCTACCGCAACGCGGTCGAGCGCCGGATGGTGAACAGCATCGATCGGGTTGTTGTGCTCTCACCGTCGGATGCGGAATATGTCTCGGCATTTGGTGTCGAGAAGGAGAGGATCACCGTCATCCCGAACGCGATCTGCCCGGAGGACTTTCTGCCGCAGATCGACGGAGATACATGCCGGTTCGAGGAGAGCTACCAGCTCAACGGGAAGAAGCGGGTACTCTTTGTCGGGCAGATCTCGAAGAGAAAAGGGGTCGATGTGCTCGTGCGGGCGGCACGACTGATCGTGAACGGACGGACCGGGGACGTCCCGGTCTTTTTTATTGCCGGTGACGGGGATTACATCGATTCGGCGCGGGAACTTGCCCGCAGTTACGGCATTGAGGATTATGTCAGGCTCCCCGGGAAGGTGAGTTTCCGCGACCTCACCTCAGCGTACCGCACCTCGGATCTCTATGTCCTCCCCTCTCTCTCAGAAGGGATGCCCACGGCGATACTGGAGGCCATGTTCTTCGGCCTGCCGATCGTCACGACCGATCTCCCCTGTCTCCGGGACAACTTCGGCGACCATGCCATCCTGGTTCCTCCCCGTGATGAGCGTGCGCTGGCCTGTGCTGTTATGGGGCTCCTCGACGATCCCGAACGTTGCCGACGGCTCTCGGAGAGAGGGCAGGAGTTTGTGCGATCGAATTATACCTGGGATAAGGTCGTGCTCGCATATGAACGACTCTATGAGCAGATGACCTGCTGATCGCTCCTGCATTCCCTTCTTTTCTTTCCCTCTTCTGTCTGCCTGTCCGCCTCCGCGAACACCGGTATGACGTATCGTGTCGCGGTTCCATAAGTATTATTTATTTAAATATCTTTTTCATGAATGCTTCCTATAATCAGTAATTTTAGCTTTTGTGTGATCTTTATGCAATTATTACTGAAATTTATCTAATAAACGATTAAATTAAAATCAAAATGTTCTTATAATGTTATACTTCAATAATTCTGTCACTGGAGCACACATGCTTCAGCCTGCAACTCAAGGAGGTATAGACTTGAGCCATTTCGGCAGTAGATTTCAGCGAAAAACCAGCAAGAACCCGACCATCTACCAGAAGATGCTGACGCTCCTTCTGGGGTGCGTTGCGATAGGGTGCATCGTGCAGGCCGGCAGCGCTCTTGTCGTTGCGGCAGGTGACAGTTCCCCCCAGTCGAAGGCACAGGCGGACTACATCTGCGACGGCTCCGCCGATCAGGTTGAGATCCAGAATGCGCTCAACGCCCTTGGCAGCGCCGGCGGCACAGTTACCCTGACCGAGGGTACCTTTCACCTCAGCGGAAACCTGAACATCCCGAGCAATGTGGTATTCGAGGGCAAAGGGCCCGATGCTACATGGCTCAAGTGGTCCTCCGGCCTTATCCAGTGTCAGGGGAAAGAGAATTTCGTGCTCCGTAACTTCAAGACGACCGGAACCGGGGCGATCTTCATCCAGAACTGCAACCGCGTGAAGGTCCATAACGTCACGGTGACCGTCGATAACTCCCGGTGGGGCGGGGCGTTCACGCTCTGGGTCTCAAATGGCGTCATGGAGGATATCGAGTTCGTCAACTGCAGGGCCATCGACTGCGGCAGGCATGGATGGCAGAGCGACGGGGACGGTGCCGTAAAGACGATCCGAAACATCCGCTACATCGACTGTGAGGCGATAAACTGCGGCCGGGACAGCCGTTTCTCCCCGCACGGTCAGTGGACATGCGGATTCCAGCTCGCAGAAAACGCGAACATTGAGGATTGCGAGGTCATCCGCTGTTACGCGGAGGGCAACTGGGAAGCGGGTTTCATCGTCGAAGCTGCGCCGAGCAAGAAGGGTATCGTCCTCCGGGACTGTGTCTCGAAAAACAACGGTGTGAAGCCCGATAACTACTACAACGCACCGGATGAGAACATGTACGGATGTCTCTTCGGTGCCGGATTCTGGCTCCACGGCGATATGACCCTCATCAACTGCACTGCGGAGAACAACAGGAAAGCCGGTTATGCAGTCTGGTATCCGTCGTCCTACACCAAACTCTATGACTGTAAAGATACGGGATCCGAGATCGGGTACAAACTCGACTACACAGACAACGTCTACCTGGAGAATTGTACCTCATCTAATGCCGGGAGATACGGCATCTACGCCGCAAACGCCGGGAAGATAACCACGAAAGGTCTGACCCTCATCAACTCGAAGGGTGACGGCTCGAAGAACAACGTCTTTGGCATATCCGGCTACCCGGTCAAAGATAGTTCGTTTGAGATCGATACCTATGGCGGTGGGGGCACCGTAGTCTCGTGCCCGGGCGGCCAGAATGTCCAGTTCTCAGGGATCGTTAGATCAAACGCGGGCCAGCCGGTCGCTGTCTCGGGTTCGGTTGATACGTCGCGGCTGAGCGTTGTGCCGTACTCCGGTGGAGAGCCTTCGCCAGGGGTGCCCACCCCGATCCCGACGCTTTCCGGGAAACCGGACCTCGTGGTGACCGATATCTCGTGGGCGCCGGCAAACCCGGTCGCCGGTGA
>JAAZID010000288.1 GCA_012510295.1 Methanomicrobiales archaeon
CCTGAAAGCGGAGCGAAATTACGTCAGGACGCACCGGTACTGGTAAGAGGGATCAGCGGCCCTCAGGTGCAGGAGTGGGGAAAAGAGGTGGTGCGGCGCGGGCACCGGAGCTCTGCGCTCCGCGCGCGGGTGCTCCGGTCAGGCTGCTATACGTATTCCGTGGTGCACTTCCCCAGGTTTGAGCCGCGGTCGGCTGCCCGGAGGAACACCGCCCGGGCGTTTGCGCGAGCAGCTCAGAGCCGGGGAAAATCGGAGGCCTCCCTTCAAAAAACCACATGATACCCATGAGGCCACAGACATGCCGGATAAAAAAAGAGGGCTTTTCATACGAAAAAGCCTGAAAAGCCGTCTTCACATGATTGTTCCGAGTCGCTGCTCCAGGAAATCAAGTCCTCTCTTGATATCCACGATATTCTTCCCGCCGGTCAGGATGATCTTGCCGGAACTGAAGAGGAGAGCAACAATCTTCGGGTCCTCAATGCGGTACACGAGACCCGGGAACTGTTCGGGTTCGTACTCGATGTTCTCCAGGTTGAGAGTGATCACCACCTTGTTCAGGTTGATGTACCTGCCCAGATCGTACGAACAGACGATGTTTGTGATCGCAACCTGTGGCACATCATAGGTCTCGACGCCGACGCTCCGGAGCGAATCCATGATGATCTCCAGGCCAACAGGGAGATCTTCTTTCTTCCTGATACCGGTGAGCACCACTTTTCCCGAGGAGAATATCAGGGACGCGATCTTGGGCTTCTCAATACGATAGACCGCTCCCGGGAACCTCTTTGAGTTCAGCTCACAGTTTTTTATTTTATTAGATATTATTTCGAGGTCGATTGAGTCGGCAATCACCCCGGAAGCAACAATGTTCTCAATTTTCAGTGACTCGTATCCCTTCTCATCCATCGATATGAGTATCATTTTCCGGACCATAATACTAATGGATAATCTTTATGCTCCGCCGGGGGTTGATGACCTCCCGCTTCGTAAATAGTTTAAGTTGTAAGCGCGCAAACCTTTATTGATCACGTTATGGCAGACGATAAAGAAAAACCGATCTCCTACGAAGAACTTTGCGCGAATTTCAAGATAGATGTCCCGGAATACTATAACTTCGGCTTCGACGTGATCGATGCATGGGCGAAGAAGGACCGGAACCGGCTTGCCATGATATGGACCGACCAGAAAGGGAACGAGAAGAAGTACACCTTCTTCGACCTCATGCGCCTCTCAAATCAGGCGGTCAATATCTGCATAAAATACGGCATCAAGAAGGGCGACCGGGTCGTGCTGATGCTCCCCCGGACTCCGGAATGGTGGATCTTTACAATCGCCCTCATCAAGCTCGGCGCCGTGTACTGCCCTGCAACGACGATGCTGACGCCAAACGACCTGAAGTACCGCATCCAGGCGGCTGGCATCAAGATGATCATCACCATGGCCGAACACGCGGATAAGGTCGAGGAGATCCGGGATGAGTGCCCGACACTGGGGGTCCGGCTCATGGTCGACGGCACAAAAGATGGGTGGGTCAGCTATCCGGTCGAGCTCGACTACCCCGCGCCCTGTTCGCATAAACTGGTGAATCTCCCGGGGTTGCACCGGACCAGATCGACCGATCCCCTCCTGATCTTCTTCACCTCCGGCACCACCGGCGAGCCGAAGATGGTGATCCACGATCACACCTACCCGCTCGGGCACCTCGTCACCGCGCGCCTGTGGCATGACCTGCATGGGAACGACCTTCACCTGACGATATCGGATACCGGATGGGGCAAGAGCGCATGGGGAAAACTCTTCGGCCAGTGGATCGTAGGCGCGTGCGTATTTGTCTACGACATCAGGGGTCGGTTCCATGCTACTGAGATCCTGCCGCTACTGGAGCGCTACGGGATCACGACATTCTGCTGCCCCCCGACCATCTACCGGATGTTGATCCTCGCCGACCTCGATAAGTTCGATCTCTCCGAACTCCGGCACTGCTGTAGCGCCGGCGAACCGCTCAACCCCGAGGTTATCCGGGCATGGGAGGAGGGGACCGGCATGACGATCTACGAGGGCTACGGTCAGACCGAGACGGTGCTCTGTATCGGGACGTTCCCGGGCATGAAACCCAAGCCCGGATCCATGGGGAGGCCCTCGCCGGGCTGGCATATCGAGCTCCACGATGATGATGGGAATGTGGTCGGTGTCGGGGAGGAGGGGCGCATAGCGATCAAGAGAGAGCCCCGTCCAGCCGGGTTCTTCCGCGGGTACCTGAACAATGAGGAGGAGAACCAGAGGGTCTTTCAGGACGGGTTCTACTACACCGGCGACAAGGCGTGTATGGATGAGGACGGCTACTTCTGGTTCATCGGGCGCGATGATGACGTCATCAAGTCCTCCGGGTACCGGATCGGACCGTTTGAGGTGGAGAGCGCGCTCATGGAGCACCCCGCCGTGCAGGAGGCGGCGGTCATCGGATCGCCTGATGTGATCCGGGGGTTGATCGTCAAGGCGTTCATCGTCCTCAAACCCGGGTACCGGCCCACTGAATCGCTGATCAAGGATATCCAGAAGCACGCCAAACAGGTGACAGCGCCCTACAAGTATCCCCGCGCGATCGAGTTTGTAGAGTCTCTCCCAAAGACGATCTCCGGCAAGATCAAGCGGTATGAGCTCCGGGAGATGGAGATGAAGCAGTTCCTGGAGAATAACTCCCATAACTCCACCCCGCCTGAGAAATGCGAGGAGTGATCACCTTTATTTTGGTGAAAGTAGTATAGTATTAGGCGCGAGAGTTGCCAAGCCAGGTCAAAGGCGCCAGGTTCAGGGCCTGGTCTCGTAGGAGTTCGCCGGTTCGAATCCGGCCTCTCGCATTCTTCTTTTGATCGGATTCAGTTGGCCTCCTGTCGGTAGGCGATCTTCTGCACAAGGGTACCGTGCCACCAGTATCCAGACACAAGTTCTACTTGCATTCCCCGGTGAGGCCTCATATGAGACCACGCTCAATCATCGGTGCAGAACCTCCTGCGCCGCAGTCAGGGATCGAGGTATTCTTCAAAGATAACCCGTTCTCCCGACTCACGCACCAGAGCGCCGGAATCCCTGTAGAAGGTAGGACATCGCCACCAACCTCAGGTGGTTGGAGGTCACAGCAGGTATCAGTGACCGTTGCCGGCGGCACAAACGTATGATGCATCCTGTTGTGGTCGTGCGGTGGGCGGGGCGCCGATGTGCATCCGGCGATGAGCATCACGATCACGAGGAGCGCTACAATCAGGAGTAGCCCCTCCATGTGGCATGGCATCTTTCGTGAGGGAGATACGCGCCTCAATTCTACCAGTCCCGATATACCTTAATCGCCATCCTGGATCGGCTTATTGCGGTAGAAAGGACAGAATATCCGATGATCGGCACGCCGCAGGCGGGCAGACGGAGGTGCGCGAGGACCACCTGCACCGCGTAGATGCGCCAGGACAGGCGCACCAGGAACGCCACTCTGGCAGGGATGAAGTCGCGGATGCTCCTCGACTCAAACACCTGTGGCTCTTTTGAACTCCGCCATCAGGGCACCGCTCCCATCGGTTGCCCCGGCCGCTATTGCCCTCTCCCGGACCACCAAGGAGAAGGCTTGCCGGGGCAGGTCGACAGGTGACGTGCCTGGACCAGGAATAGCAGGGGTTACTTGACCCTGCCGAACTCCTGGCTTACATCCGCTGCGGATTGGAAGGTCTTATCCTCAAACATCTCGAGAACCTCGATCACCGAATCAGGTGCCTTATTCTTCCTGGCATGGTTGATCAAGTCCTGTTTCCCTGCAGGGTAGTCTATACCGTGAAGGGATTTCTGGAACGCGGATGCACTCAGCTTTTCAACAGATGCGGTCTGTGCTGCAGAGGCCTGCCCGCCCCTGACTGAAGGTCTTTCTTCTGGCATACTTTTCTCACCACCAATGGTACTCGCATCCCGCATGGCGGGACACGGGCCCGTCCATAACATCAGAAGAATAAAAATGTTGCTATGAGTTTTTGGTCTGCATAAGGAGAATTTCAGGGGAGACCAATGCAAGGCAGGCGTAGTGCCGGAGGGAGATTGGGGTAATGCATCCACCCGGATCTACTGCGCACAGGAGTACCTCGATGATCGCTGCCACCCGGGAGTACAGGGGTGAGATTCAGATATACCGGCACAGGGGACTACACCCGGGGATATCCGGGGTAACGACTGCCAGGGGTCTGGTACTACAGGAGAGAGGTTCCAGCACAAACCCCTCCCGGTCGCCGTCTTATGCTCAAAAGAACGGCGGAGGTATCGGGCGATCACCTGAAAACCTCAATTCCGGTGCGGATCTCTTCCATATTGGTA
>JAAZID010000289.1 GCA_012510295.1 Methanomicrobiales archaeon
AGAAGATCACTGAATGTGACTGATGGTGACTGGTGCACGTCCTTGTGGGACAAAAGGATAGTAACTTTCTCTAGTGATATAAGCGTTACCATTTATGTCTATGAGCGAATATATAAACTAAGGTGAATACTTAATATTCTTAGAACAGTAACAGAACGTACAAGGGAAAAGATTTATCATTATCCTGATCCAGTAGAATTTTATATGGATATACGTAACACTTCGTGTGGTTTTTAAGCCTCCGGCGTCATCAACACGCGATGCACCATCATATCGCAAGATGCGCGGCAACTGCCCCGGGGCTAAGGTCAGGAAGATCGGGGATTTTCATCCCGGAATTTGCCATCCCAATTCACAATCCCGGATTCTAAACAGCGTGAAAACGATCACTGGGTATACTCGACCCTCTCCCCGAAGAGCCCTTTCATGCCAATCTTCCTCAGCACTTCATCGATCTTTCTCTGCAGACCGGCGTATCACACCTGCACATCCGTATCCATCTGAAAATTCACCTGATGCACACGCCCAAGTTGTTTCAGGAGCATCTCTGCACTCACGCTATTTCCTCTGGTCCCTGCAAGCATCGCACGCAATGCTATCTTTAGTTTCTGACTCATGATCCGGGAGGCGACCCGAACAGTGATGGGGATGGTGAGAGGGATCCCTGTGTTGCAGCAACCCGGCTAGAGAAAAAGAGGGCGGAAAGACGTTGAATAAACGGAGAGGGAGGGAAATTTTAGCGAAGTATTGAGACATAAGAAGCATATGTTGGGTATGATAACTGTACATTATGGTTTGAAGATATTATTCTATGATACTTTTCTGGAGGGTTCGCAAAGTGAGAATGGATTTTCACTCTGATACGGAAAAACAAACTCATTTGTGATTATTCCACAGTTGCATATGCGATATACTCATACCTTTGTGCATGATAGCCATCGGTGCGCCCTTGGAAGTAACGTCTTTCGATCTCGGGCGGACTCAAATTCTCTTTGAGCCTGAATCCTAAATTTGCAAGATCTTCAGCTAATGTTGACGGATTAAAGCCTGTTCTCATTGGCTCACCTATCTTTCTTAAAAACTCGAGTTTCTTTTGCATTTCTGGTGACGATTTTCCCGGTATGAATGCGTTGCTATCCATATAATCGAAAACAACTGCGCTGCCGACTGGCGCAATCTTAGTGATGGAGGTAAGTGTTGCAAATATCTCTTCCCGGGTTAAGTACGCCGTGACACCAAGCCAGCTGAAGATACTTTTAGCATTACGGTCATAAGCTGATGACCGAGTAAGACCGACGACCAGGTTTTCCTTCGTAAAATCTATTGGGACAAAGTGCAACTTCGGGTGTTTCCACCCCAACTCGGCAAGGCGATGAAGTTTAAATTCCTGTGTGACAGGATGGTCGATTTCGAATACCTCTAATTGTTTCATGAGTATCGGTTGCCGGAATGCAAATGTATCCAACCCGGCTCCGAGGATTACATACTGTTTCACTCCTTGTTTGGCAGCCTCCTCTATCTTATCTTCTGTGTATCGGGAACGGCTGAGAACGATGGTTGCTTTTACCAGGGATCCTGTGGGTATTGTCTGGTTTGAGTACGATCCGGCATGTTCAATCTCATCAACCTCTTTATCAGTCAGATGGTGTTCCATTCGTACTCGCATATCATCTGGTATCAAACGACAGGCAAGATAATCATCAAAGATTTTAGGGTTATCATGCAGAGAATGATAGGCACGTTTGCAGGCTGTCGATATTGCAGTAAAACTAGCTTTTGTTTCGTTCATTTATTATCTCTTTCTTAAATTGCAATATAAAGGCTGGCATGAAAAACATCCTGTGGGTTGGTGGAACATCCGCCAGATCCCTCTGAATAAGGGTTTGAGCCATGGTTGACCACCGTCACCGGTTTTCATGTCCATCTGCGAGCGGCCGCCGGCCGCCTGAACCGATCGAGGGGAGCGAGTTCACCCTCGACATGGACATGGTCGTCCAGGCGATCGGTACGAACCCGAACCCGCTCCCCGTCTCTCTGATCCCGGGCCTTGCGCGCGGCCGGAGGGGGAACGTCGTCGTCGACGAGGACGGCCGGACGTCCATCCACCACGTCTACGCCAGCAGGGACATACCACCGGCGCGGCGGCGATGATCGACGCGATGCTGAAGGGAGAGTAACTATTTTTTCAGGGTTGAAAAGAACAAGCACAAACAACAGATGTTACGTGAAGATCTTCTTTGAATACTTGTAGTACCCATTGTCGCCTTATATTGAAGATTTAGGGGGCGGACGAAATACCAATAGCCTCATGAGGAGATGGAATTCTGATACTATATGAAGGCGATATGGTCATTAAGAGCAGTAAGGGATCTGCGAATTTAAGGTGACCGGAATCCCTAGCTCCCCGGTTTCTTCCCGGCAGCACAGATGTTGTAGGCCAGGTAGGGAAGTCTCTCTTCAATGATAGGCTCTACCTTCCGGGCGAGCGTAAATATTGGGTCTGTTAAGTTCAGGTGTGCGAACGAGCAGCGACCAACTGAGATATCAGTGAATCCCGCTCCATCGAGGAGATTCGCGATCTCGTTGTTTGTGTAGTAGCGCTCGCCAAAGTCACCCACACCAACCTTCTTCAGGCCGACCCTCTCTCCCATCTGGTAGATAACAGGGACGATACTCGTAAAGACTGTCCGTGAGAGTGTACAGATCGCGATCTGACCACCAGGCTTCAAGATCCGGTAGGACTCTGCAAGCATCGCCCCGGGGTCCGGGACATAACTGAAGGCGAGCAGACTTGCGAGGGCGTCGAAGGTCTCATCCCGAAACGGGAGAACGTCAGCAGTCCCAACACAAAACCCACTCTCCGGACAGCGCTGACGCCCATAGAGCACCATCCTCGGGCTGATATCAAGGCCCACCGCCTGACCGCCTTCCTCGATGTAGCGCTTTACGAAGAGTCCTGTCCCACACCCGACATCAAGGAGGAAGCCACCCTTTGGGAGCATGCTCATCACATGATCTGATATGTGCTGGTGGTAGCTCCTCCCACGGCGGCCATCGTAGCGATCATCGTATATATCCGCGATCTCGTCATAGTGGCGCTGTACTTTATTCACAAAAACCCTCCCTGGCGATCCGGGCGAGGAGTGCATTGATCTGCACAAAATCATTTGCATTGTGACATAGGCGATGATCGGCATCGGCGAGTGCGATGGCAAGGGCCGGATCGTTGTACTCGCGCCTTATCACTTGCCGAAGTTCCTGAACAACCTCCCGTGCCGAGAGTCCATACTCGATCATCAATGATTCAGCGATGCGATTTGCTGCATCGAAATTTCCGGCCTGAAGTGCTTCAAACGCTGATGTAACGACATTGCCGGTCTCTGAGCGCGAGACCTCGGCGAGAACTTCAGCAAGGTCAGCGCCTCCACCAGACTTTACAGCGAGCTGGAGGTATATGATCGCACGCCGGAGGTCACCCTGCGCAGTGTGGACGATCAGTTCGATCTCATCATCCGGAAGGGTAGCCGCCTCGGCAGTGAGGATCTCATTGAGGCGGGCACGGATGATCCCGCCATCAAGCGGCGCGAAGAAGAGCGGCAGGCACCGTGACGCGATCGCAGGGATGATCGCTGATGGTCTGGTGGTTATGAAGATGAACCGGCAGGTGGCGCTGTAACGCTCCATGATCCGCCGCAGGGCCTGTTGTGCCTCAAACGTCAGGTCGTGGGCATCCTCAAAGACCATCAGTTTGAACTGAGCGTCCAGCGGGCGCATTGAGGCGTACCACTTCACGATGTACTTAAAGTTATTGATCAGGCTCTGGTCCTTCCGGTAGATAAGGCTGAACCGTTCATCTGCCTCAAGCGCACTCCTTCCCCGCCCGAGGAGACCGGAGGCGCTGAACGTGCTCATATTCGCCTCCCAGTTCTCGGCGTAGAGCCTTTTAGCCAGGCACTCGACAGCCACAGTCTTGCCGGTGCCGTGCGGGCCGGATATAAGCATGTGAGGTACGTTCCCTGCGTCCGCAAACGAGGTGAGGTAGCGGACGACCTCGTCCTGCCCGATGATATCCTCGCACCTCTTCGGGCGGTAGACTTTACTCCAGAGCATGGGTCAGTCTCTCTCTCATCTCATCTATTGCCGCCCGGAGAAGATAGGCATTGTCAAGTAAGGTGATAAGGCGATCACCCTCACCGGGCTTGAGGGTGGTACATGCCGCGGTGATCGCCGGGAGCGCTCGTGTCAGTTCATCGACGATCGTCAGGGTGGCGGTGCGGGCGGTCCGGGAGAGCGGGTTTAAGTCGATGGTGATGACCGCTTTTCCCATCGCCCTGAGCGCCTCACATCGATCCCCATCCTCAAGCGGGACGAGGACCGCATCCGCATCACCGATCCCCTCACGCAGGCAGAGTCCGCGGTCATGGGCGAGCGGGACGAGCCGCTCAGGTGTCCCGGAGAGGACACGGACACCGTGCCCCTCAAGATGCCGGGTGATCAGGCGTATCCGCTCATCAGTCCGGTGGAAGAGGTTCACCTCAACGTCTGCGCCGCTCACCTGCTGGAGGGCCGCGATCTCGCCCGCCGCAAGCGCCGCAGTGTTCCCGTTCACCGATATCACCGGGTGCCTGGCGGAGAGAAGCATGGCGGCGGCCGTCTGGATCGCGATCTCTGCACTCCTGGTCGTCCGCTCACCGATAAGGTAATCAAACGCCTCCCCGCGCCCGTGAGCAGCGAGTCCCTCAAGGGCGACGATACCTTCGCGGGCGCACCGGGCGAGTCTCTCGCGGGCGACGAGGGAGCGGTAGCGTGGATGGTCTTTCGGGATCATGGTTTCATCTCGATTACGTATGCGCCGCGACGGGCGACATTGAGGCGGTAAACATCTCCAAACTCGGAGAGCACCTCGCCGGCAGCGTCCCCACAGGCGAAGACACCGTTTCCGAGCATCGTCATGCTCGCAGGAATTCCCACGGCATCGCAGGCCGCAAGCACCCGTTGCACCTCCGGCGCGACGAGACCACTCGCTTCGGCAAATTCCCTTGAGAGCCGGCAGAAGTCCGCGAGATCCCGGGGGCAACGATCAGGAAATGCGGCTGCGATCCGCTCCATCACATCAGGCGACGAGAGGACCGAGGCTGTCGAGAGCGGACCGAGGCTCACGGCATAAAGTGGTTCATCCGGGTAAAAGCGGATGATCTCTGCATGGATTCCGGGCCCCATCCTGCAGACGACCCCCCCGGCCTGGCTCGCGGCGACATCACCGAGGCCCGTCCGGTGAACAACCTCGGCTTCATGGGCCCTGGCCGCCACCTCATCCACAGAGAGGCCGATATCGAGGAGGTGGTTTGTGGCCGTGAGTGTCGCAAGGACCGCGGCCGCCGAGAGCCCGAACCCGGCCCCGATGGGGAGCCGGCATTCAGTGGTGACGTGGGCAGTGACCCCCAGCCGGTCGAGGGCGTACTCGACCGGCGGCGATCCGATAGTGACCCGGCCCTGCCAGACCACCCGGACGCTCGTCGCCTCGGCGGGTGTCACCGTCGAGCATACCCCCTCATCGACGACCACGCCGGCCCCGACACTCCCTGTCGCCGAAGGCTCCTCTCCCTCGATACGCCTGAAGTAGCCGGATATATGGCCGGGGGAGAAGGCTACAGCAGTCCTGACCATACCGCCGCTGCGACCTCCTCTTTGCTCCCCGAGACTCTGGTAGTACCATC
>JAAZID010000290.1 GCA_012510295.1 Methanomicrobiales archaeon
CTCTACTTCATGGCACTGGATCGATGGGCAGATGTAGAGAGGTTCGGCGAGGATGCACTCCCGGTACTCACGGAAGCATTATCCGATCCCTCCATCGAGATGCGTGCGAATGCCGTCAAAGCGATCGCCTGGATAGGGGGAGAAGGGGCTATCATCCCCCTTATCCGGGCGATCGGGGATGATGCCACCGTCATCAGAATGCGTGCCGAACGGGCCCTGGTTGATATAGGCGATGAGGCGATCCCTGCGCTCATGGAGGCGATTGCAGGGGCGCCGCCGGAGGTCCGGGAGGGGTTGCAACGGATCATTGACGAGATCCGCCAGTGAACCTACTCAGTAATCCACCCGGCCGCCTTCCAGTGCTCGTACTCGTGGTGCCAGCGGCCCTTGTTTGCCATGACCAGGGCCCGCATCCGATCGAACATCTCGGCGTGGTATTTTTCCTGTTCCGGATAGGTCTCTTTATCCTCGATAGCACGTACAAGTTTCCGGCCGAGTTCGTAGGCCCTCCCCTCCGCGGGCACGATCGCCTCCGGATCTTCCCCGAGGAGAACGCTGACGTCACCCACGGTGTTTGCACCCAGGGTCTGGAGGACGCCATTCAGGTAGGCTGCGACCTCATCAGCTCTGGAACCGCCCGCCGTGGCGACGGAGCATCCGTACTTTCCGGTAAACATCTGACAGTGAATGGCGTCGCCCATCCGGTCGAGCATGGTCTTTATCTGGGCGGTGACGGAGTTGATGTAGTTCGGTGAGCTAAACACAATCCCGTCGCACTCAAGCATCTTCTGGTACAGCCCGGCAAAGTCATCTTTTTTGACGCACTCCCCCCTCTCGTAGCAGACTAAACATCCTTTACAGTACTCGATATCGAGTTTGCAGACATCCACGAGTTCTACTTCAGCACCGGCATCTCTGGCCCCCTCAAGGACGGCCCTGACAAGCCGGAGCGTCTGGCTCCTCGAGCCACGAGGACTTCCATTTATTCCAAGTATCTTCATGTAAACCCCCTTCTGGCAAAGGTATCAGGTTTTCTCAATGCGCACACCGGTCCTGTTTATGGGATAATCATATGTGACCTCGATCTCAGCACGGTACTCTCTATCGCAGTCACCGGGGAGCGGATCGATGGTGGGTATCATCGTCTCGCCTGCCAGAAACCGGGGAACCAGGGTAGTCCCGGTTGACCGGATCATGTCGATCTCATCATCGATGAGCATGAAGCGGGTGACCGCATTCCTCCCGGGTGCGTCGCCGGTGTTGGTCACCCTCCCTGTCACAACCCGGTAGCAGGACATATCGGTGCGGAAATGTTTCTTCAGATCGGTAACGGTGGCCGAGAACGCTGGTTTCGGCCCTGCCGGTGAATAGGTTGTATGAGCGGGTGATGTCGTCTCCCACCTCGGGGCCGGCGTCTCTCAGCACAACCTGCTGTGAGAGCGAAACCGATGAGACAGACGAGGAGCAGAGGGGTCGTATACCTCATTCTCAGGGGAACGTCACCTCCTGCACAATGGTTCAATCGACCGGAGGCTATATAACAGATCCGAAAGCGTACCCGGTTCAGGAAGTAACACAAGAGCAGAAATGTGGGGATCGGTATCACCGGGCAGTAATAATTATATACGATTCATAGACAGAAGCGCCGGGAGGGGTTACCCATGGCAGGAGATACCACAGGAGCACTCAGGGTCGTGAGGGTCTGCAACGCCATATCCGGAGAGGTGGACGAGGTTCCTGAGATCGTCAAATCCGATGATGAATGGCAACGGCAGCTGACACCGGAGGAGTTTGATGTTACCCGGCGCGGAGGTACGGAGCCGGCCTTCACCGGGAAGTACCTGGATTACAAGGAGGAGGGTCTGTATGTCTGTGTATGCTGCGGCAACCACCTCTTCTCCTCAGAGGCAAAGTTTGGGTCAGGCACAGGCTGGCCGAGTTTCACAAAACCGGTCTCAGACCTGAACGTCAGGGGAGCTATTGACACCCGGTTCTCCATGATCCGGACGGAGGTGCTCTGCAGGCGGTGTAGCGCCCACCTCGGCCACGTGTTTGATGATGGGCCACCACCGGCATACAGGCGCTACTGCATAAACTCGGTAGCGCTCCGGTTCGTGCGGCGGGAGGAAAAGTAAGCCTGCCGCCACAGGTATCACGCTATCCCTCCCCTGCGAGAGACCAGACGGGTCTGGACCTGCCGATGCTTGCCTCGATATAGGCATGGGACAGGTCAATATCTTCCGGTACCTCGAAGAACAGGTACCCGCTTATAGACTCGCGCCGGTCAAGGGTGCCCCCTGAGTAGGATTCACCACGGTTGGTTGGTCCGGGCGACGAGATCGGGCTATAGGTCTCTCCGGTGTAGTGGAGGGTGAAGGCGCTCTCCCGGGGGATCTGCAGGCGATAGTTTGTTCCATCTCCCTTATGACCGAGGTGGGTTGCCCTTATAATGACCAGCAGGAAGGATTCTCCTGGTCTTGCAACGTAATTTTGCGGTTTTTCGCCGACGGTGTAGAATGATTGCAGGGTCTTGGCCTGGCTAACGATCAACGAACCGGAGTTTGCCCCACCGGCATCATCAAAGCAGAATCGACTACCGATCTGCAGGGCATCAGGGAATACAGGAATCGACTCAGCCATGAGGTTCATCAGATTCGATCCTGTACCTGAACTTTCGGTATGAGGGGTTTTACAGCCCTGTATGGCACCGGAGAGATGCTCAGCGCCAAGGGTCAGATGGTCCAGCGCCTCATCCATCAGACTCTGGCTCAGGGGAGCGCCTCCACCGGGCAGGGTACCGGCTACGATGAACGCATCGAGCGCTACAACAAAATCTGATCGTACAGATGCCTTTTCAGGCGATACCTCAAGCGCTAAAGCATCGGCACGGAGACTGCCTGCAAGAGTGCAGATATCTGCCGCCCGGTTGCGGAGTGCTACATCGTCGTGGGTGTGCGCGGAGTATATCTGCCCCACAGAGATCTCCAGGAGTGAAACGCTCGCACTGACGATCAGAGCCTCCAGCCTCTCATCATCGCTTAAAGGTTCGGGGAAGGGCGCCGTGATATTCTCCCCATCGGCGCCCTGGAAGATTGTATTCTCCGGGGTTTCGGATGGCTCAGACCCGTTTATCAGAGAATACGGGAATACCGCCGCAAATGCTCCCGGAGCTAGTAGATAGAGTGCCAGGAGCACTCCGATGCAACCTGCCACAAGCAACACCACTCCTTGAAAACTCCTCGATACCACTGGTTAGAGTATTCAGCGCCAGACAGATATCTGTTACGCGTGGGACTGCGGAGATGTGATCGACTGTCAAAAATCCAGAGGTTGTGGTAGAGAGGCCAGGCTCGACCGTGCAGGGTCTCGCCAACGAACAATCAGGCACCGTTCCGGGCTCTGATTAGGCGGGGGTACGAGGGGGAAAGCTTCCTCTCCGCTCTCTATCCCGGCCTGATATCCCACCATGATCCGCTACCCGGGTGAGGCGGGGAGCAGCTGGAAGCTGATACCGATCTCGTCGTTATATCGAGTTATGAGGCAGACCTGTGGCAGTGCCATCCATCTCCCGCAGGCTAAAGGGTCTTTCCAAGCGACCAGACCGGAGACTCTCCTTCACCGAGATTTACCTGAACATAACATTCATTGAGAGAGAGTGCTTCTGGAACATCAAAGGCGATGTATCCCGATTTTTTTTCGTAGCGATCCAGCGTCGCCGCGCCGTATGACTCGCCGAGCGATGTCCGGGGCGTGAGTTTTACCGGTGAATACGTGTTATCACGGTAATGGAGGGTGAATGCGCTGATAGCCGGGGTCTGGATCCTGTACACCCGGCTATCCCCTTTATGGCCGAGATTTGTAGCCCTCACCTCAACCAGAAGGAACGTCCTTCCCTGATCCGCTACGACCATCTCTGTCTTCTCATTATACTGCCAGTACGTGCTGACCTTTGTTGCTGCTGCCAGCATTATTGAGATATCATTTGCGCGATACCGGTCCTCGTAGAGATACCGTTGCAGGAGCACCAGTTCCTCTCCGGTGTCAGTTGCGGTGCGCGTTCGGGAACCAGAGAAATCGACCTCAAGGATCTCCTGCGGTACATGGAGCACCGGATGATCCAGGCCCTCGAACGCCTCACGGAGATGGATTGAACCCTGCTGGATCCCTCCAAGAGCTGTATCAACCCGGGTAGTGTTGAGGGGATTATTCTCCTGCACTGCCTCGCTGGCTGCCACATACGCCTTGAGCGAGGAGGTGAACGCGGCCTGCATGGGCTCCCGATCTTCAGATACCTCCAGTCTCTCTGCGTTCCTGAGAGTCTCTTTTGCGAACGCCTGGAGCGATGCAGCATCCATAGCCACTGACCTTTCATCCCAGGAGTAGAGGGCGTGACTGACCTTCACGGCGAGCAGCATGAGCGATGTGCTGCTATTTTCGATCAGACCGAACAGTTCGTCGTCATCGTAGTCCGGTACTACTGCTACGTCCTCCTCATCTGGTGAAGTCTCGTTCTCGTCAGGGACAGCGGGCTCATTCACCAGTTCCGGTACTACAACGGGGGTGATATTCAGAGGCTGGCCGCCGATAAACCGCTCCCCGGCATCAGTGAGAACGGAGTATAGATCCTGGCGGGGGAGCGGCTGTGAGGTCGCTTGATCCGGGGAGTCGGTGGCGTCCAGGGGCGTCGGAGAGGGAGAGAATACGATCATGGTAAAGGCGACCAGAGCCAGTATCATCGAAGCAGCATCCCGGAGATCCACATTGGTAATGTAGCACCTTCTGGTAAATAC
>JAAZID010000291.1 GCA_012510295.1 Methanomicrobiales archaeon
ATAAGAACGCTTGAGAGCCGGACCCTGCCGGCATATGACCGCTACGTCTCGGTCTACGGCCGGTTCTACCGGATCCCGCAGCCGGTGCGCCGGACGGTCCTTGCGATCAACGTCGGCGGAGCTCTTATTCCGCTTGTCATATCACTCTACCTCCTCTACGACTCGGTCATTATCAGCGGGGGGTATCTTCTGCTCGGGCTTGCGCTCCTCGGGGTTGTGGTCGTGACGATCGTGACGAAGGTGGTCGCCCGGCCGGTGCCGGGCCTCGGGATCGCAACGCCGTTCTTCATACCGCCGCTTGCGGCGCTCTTCTCAGCGCTCATCCTCTCGCTCTTCGCGGGCGGGGTTCCCGGGGCGGCGGTGATCATCGCCTACGTGAGCGGGACGCTCGGAACCCTGATCGGGGCCGACCTCCTCAATCTCGGGAGTATCGCGGACCTGGGGGCGCCGATGGCGAGCATCGGCGGAGCCGGGACGTTTGACGGGATATTTTTATCCGGGATCATCGCGGCGCTCCTGGCGTAGGAGGGAGGGAGTACTCGGAACGGTGAAGAAGATGAACAGAGGGACTGAAGTGTGTCTCCACCCCGAAGGTGATGATGCTCGCCACATTAAGGGGGGTGTGGTGGAACCTGAGCGTTATGGCATTCCACAAGGGCAGGAGGGGATCCGCCGGATGCATGGCCACGGAGAGGATCTCCCAAAAAACACATATTCTTTGGGCACAATTCTGGCCTCTGTCAAAATGAAACCAAAATTGCTCGTCATTATTGGCGATACGACTGAACATTCCACCCATTCAAGACCCCACTCACGGGCAACCTCCTCAGAGGGACGACCCCCGGCGGCTTGTATGTCGCGAATCTCTTCCTCGATCTCTGCCATAGTCTCTTCGCTCAATGGTTCAGGGTCATATGCCATCGTCCAGAAAAATGGTTAAGAGTCCTCGTAAATCCGCAAAAACTCTTCCCGTGGAATTCCCGCCTGTGTACAGATACTTCGTAGTGTCGAACCCTTGAGTTTGGGGTGGTTTGGCATCGTGAGCGGTATCGTTCGTCCGGGTTGTTGCGGATAAGCGAGATGTGGTTACCCACCCTTACGACTACAAATCCGAGTGTTTCCAGCGTCTTCAGTACTCTTCGCCGGGGTGCATCGTGTGGGAATTTCATTCAGACGGCAACTTCGGCAACGAAGGTCTCCACGACGTCGTTGTTCTCGAACGCATCGTTTCCGAAGGATTCTATATGGAACTCTATGGCAGACTTCACCTCAGTAAGTGCCTCTTCATAGGTATCCCCCTCTGCAATGACGACACCTTTCAGTCCCAGGGGGTAGGCGACATAGCCGTCAGGGTGCTTCTCGATGATAATCTTTAGAATTTTCATTGATTCACCTCTCCCATGTTTGATCGGGCGGGACGATAAGTGAGGTATTCGATCCGTCTGGCAATATACTTTAGCCTGGCCGGCAGCCGGTAAAGGCCCGTCCTCTCCGGGATCGAGGAAATTCCGGCATGGCAGTGCTGTCATTCTCTATCTCCCGGCTGCAGGAAGCGCTCAATCTCCTGCCCGAAGAGAGAGAAGTCATCGATGTGCTCTTTCAGGATCGAGAAGGCAAGAGCATCATCGATCGCCCCGCAGCGGTGCACGACGATGTTCCGAAAGCCTCTCATCGCCTTCAGGTTCTGCCGCATCCCCGGGGAAAGCACACTGTTTTGCACGAGGCTTTCAAGGATGTCTTCGTCGGCGCCGGGGACGCCAAGGCGGAGGTCAGCGTTCAGGATTGCACAGATATCAAAGACGTTCCCGATGGCATACTCGATGCGCTTGTAGATACCATCTTTCACGATGCCGAGGTGCTCGAACAAGTCAATTGAGTCGGGGAGGTGTTCCCTGGCCATATCGACGCTCTCTCTCATCTCCTGGAGTTTGATACGGATTGCCGTATCCCGGATCCTTCCCGTCACGCCATCCTCTCCTTACCGATGTAATCATACAACCGGTGCTTGAAATCGTCAAACTCCCGGATCGTCTGGTATGCGATGTCGTAGAGGAACCGCTCGTCGGTGCAGTAGAGCACCTCTCCGCGGAGGACTTCTGTCCGGACATAGAGTGGCAGGTGAGAGAAGATCTGTATGTCATAGTGGTCGTCACAGAGTTCGGAGAGCACCGCAAACCGGAACCTGCCGGCTTCCTCGCGATCTCCGTCGTAGTAGACGGCGAGATCGATGTCGGACCCGGCCCCTGCCCGCCCTTCTGCGACGGAACCATAGAGGATGACAAAGCGGACCTTCTCAAACCCCTGCACAGTCTTCATCCGTTCAAGTGCGTGCCGGACATCTACCCGCTCGGTCACTCCCCGGGGTGTGCTCATAATTCTAGAGTGGGGCGTTTCTCGCATTAACATATTTCCACCACGGCGGGGATGGAACGATAGCCTCTCTTCCGCGTGAGGATCATCCCCGCCTCCCCGGACGATCCCGTCTCCTACAGATCCGCACCAGAGGCCGTGATCTGGATCTTGTGGACCGCACACTTTTGCATGGAGTTTCCCGGCTATCGGCAAGTCCGGCCTCGCATGAGGTCACCTTTGTTCTCCGCGGGCATCGGTTATCTCCTCTGTGCAGTTCTGCTCTTGCCACACAGCGCGATCTTGGAGGCTCTGGAGAGGTAATTAAGTATATAGTCCCATGGATGGGCAGTTAGTGGTATGAAACTGCGTGTGGTGCTTGAGCCCGGTGAGGAAGGAGGGTACACCGTCCATGTGCCAGGCCTTCCCGGCTGTATCAGCGAGGGCGACACGAGGGAAGAGGCCCTGCAAAACATCAGAGAAGCGATCGACCTGTATCTTGAAGCAGTTGAGGGCGATTTCGGCGAGAATGCCGAGCAGGTTGAAATTACCGTATGATCAGGGTTCCTGTTGTAAAGAACCTCGGACCTGCAGATGCGATAAGGTTCATCCAGAGCTATTCCCACGGAAGCAGAGATTATACGAAAGAACGCAAAACCTGGCTTGAGGAGGATCTCGATGCAGTTGTTGCAGGGATCCTGGAGCGCCGGAAGAAAGAAGACTCTGCCTTGAGTTTTCTTCCGGCGCTTCGGCGAGACGGGGGTTGTGGGCCGCCAACGGGGCAGCCATATCCGCCTGCAAAAGCGA
>JAAZID010000429.1 GCA_012510295.1 Methanomicrobiales archaeon
CGGAGGCTCGGGTACCTGAGCGAACATCTGGGACTTTCGCTGGATCTGCCTCTCCCTACATCCCGGAGGTATCTCCTCCTCGATCCAACGATGCCCCGCCAGGGAGCGAACGACTCGAAGTGGCGACTGGTCATCAATACCAAAATCGCACAGCTGGAGGAGTCCACATGATACCGATCGTGGAGATAAAAGAGGCTGCTCGCATCTTCGGGGTTCCGCCCTCAACTATTGAACGGGACTATGCACAGAACTGGCTCCTCGCTCATCTGGGTGCCCTCCCCATGGCGTTGAAAGGCGGAACGGGAATCCGAAAAGTCTTCATCGAAAGCTACCGTTTTTCAGACGATCTCGACTTCACCCTGCTGGAACCCTGCGAGAAGGAGATCCTGAAAGAAAAGATAGTGGATGCAGTATCCCGTGCGCGAGAGGAAAGCGGCATAAGGTTTGAGGAAGATATCAGTATCGTCGAGACAACGACGGGATTCCGGGCGACATCCTTGTTTAGGATCATCCCCATGAGCGCATCCACACCGACCAGGATCATTATCGACCTCACGACTGTAAGTAATGAAAACGTCCTGCTCCCTGTTTTGAAGAGAGAAATCTACCACCCGTATTCGGACAAACTCTTCGCCAGGGTACCCAGTTACAGTCTGGAGGAGATCATGGCCGAGAAGATCCGCTCGCTCTTCCAGCGGGTACGCCCCCGGGACATCTACGACATCTGGTGTCTGGCCGACCATGTGAACCCGGATGCTGTGAGAAATATTCTCTACCAGAAATGCGAATGCAAGAAGGTCACCCCGGATAACTCCGCGCTCACAGGGAAGCATAACCAGTTCTCAGCAGCATGGAATGCATCACTCCGGCACCAGATGAAGACGATCCCAGACTTTGAGAAGGCGTTTGGAAGGGCACTGGAGTGCGTCGAACTCTACACTCACCGATAGAACGAAGTTTTCTGCAGGGTCAGGATGACAAACGGAGCGACTGAGGTGCCGCGCAACTGCACAATCAGGATCTCCGAGAGCTACGAAGGCGAGGGGTTCATCGCCGTCGCTCTCGAAGTTGCCAGGGTGCTCTACGTTTGGTGGGATGGAAGAAGGGGTGTTTTCGGAAGTGGGGAGGGATATTAGCTTCCGATTTTGTGCCACCCGGCCAACCTCCCCGACCTGGCGTGATCGCGACCCTGCACACGGGCGGGGCGCGCGATCACCATGATGTACACCATAATTAACAATTTTGATAAGGTTGGTGTACCTGATGAGGAACGCGAGATTCGGGAGTCGGCGGCAGGATCCTGATCGAGATAGCCAGGCTCTACACTGCGAGCAACCAGAAGGGCGCCGGCGTTTGCCACCCTCACCGAAATGAGGGATCTGACGTTCGCAGTCCGGCAGGATAGATCAGGCCGCACAGCGAGGGATACTGCCTACCACAATTTTCTGAAGAAATAACCGGCACCCGGAGCGGTGGATGCGGCCGTGGCCGGTGATTCAGCGGAGATGGCCGGCAGCACAAAAAAAAGGGTCAGGCGCTGATGGCAGCAAGTGTGCCATCAGTGCGCATGAACAGCCAGTACCCCTCAGCCGGGAGGAGATCCTGGTCCTCCCCCTGCGGTCCAAGCTGGTTGTTGATGAG
>JAAZID010000292.1 GCA_012510295.1 Methanomicrobiales archaeon
GCCGTGCGGGGGACGAACTTCTGCGACGTGGCCGTGGAGAGCGAGGGCGACCGGATCGTCGCGGTCTCCGCGATCGACAACCTCGTCAAGGGCGCAAGCGGCCAGGCGATCCAGAACATGAACCTGATGTGCGGACTCAAAGAAGACGCCGGCCTCCGCTTCGCAGGCATGTTCCCGTGAGGTGATGATAATGGTACTGGTAAAAGATATTATGACACCAAACCCGGTGACCATCCGGGTCGACTCCCCGGTCCGCGAGGCGGCGGGATTGCTCCGGAAATACCATATCGGGGGGCTCCCCGTCATGGATGGTGACCGTGTGGCGGGGATCGTCACCGAGACCGATATCATATCGCTCCTCGACGTCGGCGACCTCTCAAGCGACCTCTGGCTCCCCTCACCGCTCGAGGTGATCGAGGTTCCCATCAGGGAGTTCATCAACTGGGAGAAGACAAAACGGGCGCTCACCGATATAAGCGACATGAAGGTCCGGCGGATCATGAGCGGCCCCGCCATAACGATCGACGAAGAGTCGGATATCTCTGACGCGGCCTCTCTGATGCTCAAAGAGAGGATCGCACGCCTCCCGGTCATCCGCGATGGAAAACTTATCGGGATCGTCACCCGGGCCGACCTTGTCCGGGGCATCGGGGCGCCCTCTGGAGAGGAAGAAGAAGTATGAAGAGTATCTGTGCGGTAAAAGGCGTCAGTGCCGCCGGGATCAAAGAAGGAAAGTTCGGGCTTGCGCTTATCCAGGCGAGCGGGACCGCCACCGGGGTCTTCACCTCAAACAGAGTCCGTGCTGCCCCGGTCGAGGTGATGATGGACCGGATTCGCCGCGGAAGGCTCGATGCCGTCATCGTGAACAGCGGGTGCGCAAACGCCTACACCGGCGAGAGAGGGATCCGGGATGCGGAGGAGATGTGCGCAATCGCCGGCGAGTCCCTCGGCGTCGACCCCGGGGGGATCGGTGTCGCAAGCACCGGCGTGATCGGCCGCTACGTAAACCTCCCGCTCATCCGGGACCAGTGCGAGCGTATCGCCCCGCTCATCGCCCGGAGCAACGATGCCGAGGCCGCCGCCGCCCGGGCGATAATGACGACCGATACCTTCCCGAAACACGCCCTCGTCGAGACGGGATCGTTCTCCGTCGGCGGGATAACCAAGGGGAGCGGTATGATCGCCCCCAACATGGGGACGATGCTCGCGTTCATCTACACCGATGCCGAGGTCGAAGCCCCCATCCTCCGGGATATCCTCCGGCAGGCGACCCGGCGGTCGTTCAACCGGGTCGTCGTCGATGGGGATACGAGCACAAACGATATAGCCCTCTGTACAGCGACCGGGGCTGCCGGGAAGGTGGATCGTGGAGAACTCGCGGAGGCCATCGAGGCCGTCTGCCGGAACCTCGCCATCCAGATCGCCCGCGACGGTGAGGGGGCGACGAAGCTCCTCGAGGTCACGGTCCGGGGTGCCGCCGATGAGGAGGAGGCCGCCGCCGTCGCGCGAACGGTCATCGCATCCCCGCTCGTCAAGACAGCGGTCTACGGTGAGGATCCGAACTGGGGTCGGATCGTCGCGGCCGCCGGCCGGTCCGGTGCCGAATTTGACCCCTACGCGGTCTCCCTCCACGTCGGCGGGGTGCCGCTCGTCGTCCGCGGCGAGATCGTCGCCGACCTCGGGGCGGCGAAGATCGCCATGCACGGGGATACCGTCTCCTTCGTCCTCGACCTCGTGGCGGGTGATGGGGAGGCGACGGCATGGGGGTGTGACCTCACCGAGGGATACGTAGAGATCAACGGGAAGTATACGACATGAAACGAGAAGATGTGCTGATGGAGGCACTCCCCTACATACAGAAGTTCCACGGAAAGACCATCGTGATCAAGCTCGGCGGCCACGCCATGGTCGACCAGAAGATCCTCGATACGGTGATCAGGGATGCGGTCCTCCTCCGCTATGTGGGTATGAAGGTCGTCCTGGTCCACGGCGGCGGCCCCGAGATCACCGCAAAGATGCGGGCGATGGGGAAGGAACCGAAGTTCGTCGGGGGGCTCCGGATCACCGATCCCGAGACCCTCGAGATCGCCCAGATGGTCCTCGTCGGCAAGATCAACGACGGGATCGTCTCCCTCATATCGAGCTGCGGCACCCGGGCGGTCGGGATATCAGGAAACGATGCAAACCTCCTCATAGCCCGGAAGATGGAGCCACAGCAGGTGAAGGTCGGGGATGTCGTCCAGGAGGTCGATCTCGGCAGGGTCGGCGAGATCGAGGAGGTCGACCCCGAGATCCTCCACTGCCTCCTTGCCCAGGACTACATACCGGTGGTGGCGCCTATGGCCCTCGATCGGAAGGGCGGAAACCTGAACATCAACGCCGATACCGCGGCAGCCGAGATCGCGATCGCCCTTCGCGCGTTCAAACTGGTCAACCTCACCGATGTCGACGGTGTGATGAACGCCGACCGGACGATGGTCTACCGCCGCCTCTCGCTCTCCGATGCTGAGGCGATGATCAGCGACGGTACGATCGCCGGCGGTATGATACCAAAACTTGAGGGCTGCATGAAGGCGGTCAGGAGCGGTGTTGCAAACGCCCACGTCGTGAACGGCAACAAGGAGCATAATCTCCTCCTCGAACTCTTCACCG
Organism: Methanomicrobiales archaeon; assembly: GCA_012510295.1. GTDB lineage: Archaea > Halobacteriota > Methanomicrobia > Methanomicrobiales > Methanoculleaceae > Methanoculleus. The sequence continues at coordinate 2,653 of JAAZID010000292.1, forward strand.
ACGAGGGCGTCGGGACGATGATCACCCTCTAATCTTTTTTTTCCAGGCCGGCATACTCCCGCTGCCGCTCTTCGTTCATACCGATCAAGATCTCAAAGATCTGCCGGACGGCGACCGGATCGATATGTCTCCCGGTGGCGAGGGCGGAGACCCGGTCGAGGACAACCTTGCGTTGCCCGTCATCGCGGATAGGGATACCCCGTTCCTGCTTGAGACGGGCGATCCGTACCGCAAGCCTCTGCCGCTCGACAGCGAGGTCGATGATCGCTTCATCGATCCTCTGGATCTCATTCCTGACGGCATCAAGGGACATACACCATGATTGACCGCCCCCGGGAATGAATCTTGCGGGTGACGGCGAGGCGAAGAATATTATCGTTGCCGGCACAAACCTGATACAGAATGCTTGAAAAAATACCGCCACGCGAACGCCGGGATCTCCTCATCGCATGGCTCGCCATATCTATCGCCTTCACCCTGATATTCGTCCGGGGAGGGGCGGATATCTTCGGGCTCATATTCTTCTTTGCGCTCTCCCTCATCACGGTAGGGGTCGCCTTCGTCCTCCACGAACTGGCGCACAAGTTCGCCGCGATGCGCTATGGCTACTGGGCAGAGTTTCAGAAGGATAACATGATGCTCCTCGTCGCCGTGGTGATGGCGGCGCTTGCGGGGATCGTCTTTGCGGCACCGGGTGCGACATACGTCTACGGGAACGTGACACGGACCGAGAACGGGAAGATATCGGCGGCGGGACCGATCACAAACCTCGTCCTCTGTATACCGTTTGCGGCCCTCATGCTCTTCGGCGGAGGGCTAATCGGCATCGTGGGTCTTGTCGGGCTCCGGGTCAATGCCATGATCGCGACATTCAACATGCTCCCGATCAGCATACTCGATGGCCGCAAGGTCCTCGCCTGGAACCCGGCCGCGTTTTCGCTACTCATGGCCGCCTCCGTCGGGGCTCTCATCTGGTCGTTCTTCTGAACCTTTTTTTTCACGCTCGTCTCAGGGTGAACCGGAACGCTGCGCCGCACTCCGGGTGTCCCGGCACCCGGTCATCGACCCATATCCGGCCGCCGTAGCGTTTGATGAGCATCCGGGTTATATAGAGACCGAGGCCCTGGCCGCTCTTCTGGTTCATATTCTTTCCAAACCTCATGAAGACGGCTTCTTTCATCTCATCAGGAATCCCCGGCCCGGTATCCTCAACCGACACCAGAACATCGTCGCCGCTCTCCTCCACCCTGATGGTGATCTCGACTGCCGGTCCCCCGAACTTGACGGCATTCCCGATGAGGTTTGTGAAGGCCTCGGTGAGGAGCAGGTCTGCCATGACCACGAGATCCGATTCATCATAATGGAAGATGATCTCGGAAAAAACCCCGATCTCTTCCTGGATTATCCCATCAAGGTCGATCGGCCCGAGCATAGCCGATTCATGATGGATCCGCCGGATCGTCGAGACGTTTCGTAAGATCTCGACACTCTTCCTGATGCTACTCCGGACTTTCTGTGCATACCCCTTTGCCTCCCCATCGAGTGTATCGATGAGGAGATCGATGTAGAGGCCCGATATATTCTCCGCATTCCTTATATCATGACTGAGGATATCGAGGTAGAGGTTTGCCTCACGCTGTGCCTTCTCGAGCTGCTGGATCAGCAACGTGCGCTCAATGGAGCTTCCGATCCCCTTTCCGATGGCCACGAGGAGAGGTCGGTCGGCATCGGTGAACTCTTTGTGGTCATGGGGCATCAGGTTCAGCGACCCGATAATCACCCCGGGCGCCACGATCGGGATGGCAGCATATGGGGGTAGACCACCCCTCCCGGAGCCGTTCACGAAGACTGCGCTTCCATCCGTAAATATATCCACGTACGGTGGTGCGGTGATATCAGGGATGTACGCGCGCCAGGAAAAGTCCTTCGGCAATCCCCGGGCACAGACGAGCTGCGCGCTCTGCCTATCCGGTGCGACAAGGTAGATCCCGCCACCGGAGAGGTCGAGGAGATCGACGATTGCCGCAAGTACGCCTTCCAGCGCTTCATCGATATCTGTCGCGGATACCGATACACCGATGATCTGGTTTAAGATTGAGAGTTCCCTGTTACGGGCCTGTATATCCGCCTTGGCCTGCTTCAGGTCAGTGATATCTGCGATCGAGGCCGTGAGGCAGATCGGTGTCCCGGCGTCATCCGTGACCATGTTCCCGGAGTACATGGCATAAAATACCGTCCCGTCCCGGCGCTTCCCGATCCGCTCGGCGACATACCTGCCGGAGTCAAGGAGCACCTGGAGAGCATCCCTGGCGTCCTCCTCATCCTGCCAGAACTCGGTGATCAACCGCCCGAGAACTTCGGTCTCGGAGGTGTAGCCCCATATGGAGAGAAACGCCTGGTTGACATAGGTCAGGCGACCGTCGAGATCGGCGACCGTGAATGCGTTGAGCGAGGATGCCATCGCCATATCCCGGACCCGGATCTCCCGCTCGGTCTCTTTCTGCTGGCTCATGTCGATCCCGGAGCCCATCAGGCAGAGCGTTCTGCCGGACCTATCGGTGACGATGGAGATAGCAAGCTGTATGGGAACGATCGTACCATCCCGCCGCCTGCTCATAATCTCCCCAAACCAGGCGCCGCCCCGGAGGGTCTCCTCCCGGAATCGTTTTTCTGCCTCCGGGTTGACCCAGAGCACCGAGACCGGTTTTCCGATGATGTCCTCTTCCTGATCCCACCCACTCATGGCGAGGAAGGCTCGGTTTGTGTAGATGATCCTTCCGTTGAGGTCGGCGAGGACGATACCGGAGAGCGATGACTCCAGCGCCATATCTTTGATCTGGAGTTCGTGCCGGGCGCTCCTCTGCTCGGTGACGTCACGGAAGGAGCAGAGCATCCCGGCAGCCTCTCCATGCTCATCCTTCAGGGCGCTGATGGTGGCATCGACGAATATGGTCTCTCCGCAAATTTTCTGGTGAGCGGTGACGCCACGCCAGATTCCGGGATCCCGGAGGGTGCGCCAGAACTCTTCTTTATCGCCCGGGTGAAGCCATTCGCAGGTGAAGAGTTCCATGATGAGTTTGCCAGGAGCCTCCCTTGAAGAAACACCGTAGAGCCGTTCTGCGGCCCGGTTCATGTAGGTGATCCGCTTCTCCATATCGATCGCGATCACGGCGTTATCCACCTGCCCGAGCACGAGGGCCTGAAACCGGAGCTGCTCTTCCGTCCGCTTCCGCATGGTAATGTCCCGGCTGATCCCGAGCACGGTTCCGGTGGAGCCTTCGCTTCCCACTATCGGGATGAAGCGTGTCTCAAGCCAGGTGCCGCCGCCTTCACCAGGGAGCAGGGTCTCCCTGGTGACCGGCCCCGAGGTTGAGTCGGCCGCTCTCCGGATTGTCTCAAGCCATTCTTTTACAACATCGGGCGGGTAGAATTCCCTGACATTTCGCCCTCGCAGGATCTCCGGATCCATCCCGAAGGGGCAGCCTCCGATGCTGTTTAGATAGAGAACATCCCCGTCTCTGCTGATAAGAAAGATGATATCCGGCGTTGACTCCGCAAGCGTCCGGTAGCGCACCTCGCTCTCCCGGAGCGCCTTTTCCATGTGCCGCTTCTCGGTGATATCGACGGCGGTGGCCATGATGCATACCGGTTCCCCGGACTGCCCGGTGACGAAGTTCGCAGTCACGTGAGCGGTAAACTCTGTCCCGTCGCTCCGCCTGCCGGTCAGTTCTCCGGTGTACCTGCCCCGCTCGGCAAGTGTCCTGAGAACCTCCCGGATCTTCTCAGGGTCCGCCCAGAGATCGGAGATGTGGTGTCCGCGGATCTCATGGGGATCGATGAGCCCCCTCATATCCACGAGCGCCTGGTTTGCGTAGGTCAGGTATCCATCGAGATCAGCGATACCGATAGCGGAGAGCGAGGATTCCATCGCCATATCTCGGATCAGGAGCTCTCTCTCGGCCTCCTTTCTCTCCGTTATATCGGAGTATGTTCCTGTGATCCGGAGCGGCGCCCCATCCGCATCCCGCCTGACCACCTGGAGCCGGCCCAGTAGATAGATCCACCTTCCGGATGCCGAACGCGCCCGGAACTCAATGTTGAGGCGGTCGCGCTCTCCGGTGGCCATACTGGAGAGCCCTTCCTCCAGGTGGCTCCGGTCATCAGGATGGGTGTTTGAGAAGAGGGCAGAGATCGACGGTACGAACGCCCCCGGTTCGTAGCCGAGCATCGTGAAGCAGCGTGGACTGCAAAAGATCGCTCCTGTACTGATGTCCCAGTCGACCAGTCCGTCGTTTGCAGCCGTGAACGCAAGGTTCAGCCGTTCCTCGCTCTTCTGTAAAGCTTCCTCGGCACGCCTCCGTGCGGTCACGTCGATGAGCGACATCATCGACTGGTTTACCACCGGGATCATGCCGATGGTGACCTCGACGATACAGATCTTCCCGGATCGGTCTATGAACGAGAAGGAATAATTTTTCGGCGCGGCCGCAGGATCACGTCGCCGGAGGGCATGGTACCCCATGAGGCGCCGGTGTTCATCGTCATAGGCGATGAAATCGGTCAGGTGCTTTACACCGACGATCTCCTTGCGGGAGTATCTGGAGAGCCGTTCGAACTCGGTGTTCGCGGCCGATATCGTGCTATCGTCCTCGATGAGGATCGTCGCTGCCCCGGTATATTCGATGATCTCCTCGCAGCCTCCAACGCCCGGAGCAACCTGGAATCGCAGTAACCAGCCTCTGCCTGATGACGTTTTCCGGCCCGAGCAGAGGCAGAGCCGCTCACCCCCTTCCAGGTCCCGGACCCGGCACTCAAATGCAGGGAGATCATCGCCATCTCCGGGCACCGCGAGGATCCTTGTGACAATATTCCCGCCCCTCCCGAGTGCGTGGACGGCCTCCTCGAGATCACCCTTCGGCATCCCGAAGATGTGACGGAAAGCCTGATTTGCCCAGGTTACTTTGCCGTTCTCACTGACCAGGAGGTAGCAGTCATCGAGATCGTCAAGTATCCGGTACTCCGGCGGCGCTTCCCAAATGGTACCCGGGGTTCTGGTGGGAGTCACATACGCGTCCTCTTGCAGTCCTGGAAAAATGTTTTCCAGGTTGTTACAGAAGAGGATGATCGTTAAAGTCTTATTAAAACTCTTTGATTGGGGCTGGAAGGAAATATCTTTGTTCTATGCACCGGATCCAAAAACATAAAACATATATGTCGAGCGGGCAGCGAAAAATATTTTTTACCGCCGCCTCATTCTGGGAGGGGGTGCCCGGGGGGATCGGTATCCGAATTTCAATACTGGATGATAAAACTCGCCTGTAAGAGGCTCCGGGCTGGGGATCTTATGTGTCTGTGGCGTGTTCGGGGGTGGTCTCCTCCCGGGATGAGGTCTCTATCTCTCCCGATTCCTGCATCTTCCGGAGGAGGTCGACCACCTTTCGCCCCTTCGCCCGCCCTTCGGCGAGTGCGGTGGGGTGCCCTCGAATCCCGTCATAATGGTCCAGGTCGTTTGCTATGACGTTATCCCAGTACTCAAAGCCCGTTGTGTTGAAGAATGCGGTGATAGCGGGAAACGCCGCATCAAAGACGTTCTCCCACCCGAGGCCGGCGGTCGATACGAAGATCCCCTTATGGCGCCGGGTATGTTCGTTGGTGAAGTAGAGAGTCTTTAGGATGAACTTGCGCGCCCATATGTACTGGGTGCGGTCGATCAGGCCCTTGAGTTCGGCCGTGATCCCCATCGAGTATATGGGGGATGTGACGACGAGGACGTCAGCAGAGGCGATCGTATCATATACCGGTGTGAGTTCGTCGTTGATGATACACTCCCCGGTCCTGTGGCAGACGTTGCACCCCCGGCACGAGGCGTAGTCAAGCGATCCGAGGACGATCTTTTCGACCTCTCCACCAGCCTCCCGTGCCCCATCGAGGACGGCGTCGAGAAGGGTCTCGGTGTTCCCGTGCCGCCGGGGACTTCCCGATATACCGAGGACTTTTATGGCCCCGGTCATGTAACCCCGACCTCCCGCAGGTGTGCTATGACCTCGCCCGCCAGGGCCTCTGCGTCCTGCAGGGCGGTGGGGTGACGGTCGATCGCGCCCTTCTCGTCGACGCCGTTTACCATCAGGTACCTGGTATCCTTCTCGCGGACGTCGATGACGTTGAAGAAACACTTCACCGAGGGGATCGCCGCATCAAAAACGTTCTCCCATGTCTGCCCGGCGGTCGATATGAATATCCCGACCCGCTTTCCTTTGCGCTCCGGCGGGACGACCGGGAGGCGGAGGGCGTACTTCCGGGTGCAGAAGACCTGTGAGCGGTCGACCAGCACCTTTGCCTGCGCGGTAAGTCCCATAC
>JAAZID010000293.1 GCA_012510295.1 Methanomicrobiales archaeon
GACTGAAGTGCCCCGCCCGGGCGGTCAAAGGCGCCCTTGCCAAGAATTCGTTTCCGCTCACCATCCCCTGCGGCCGGGCGGATTTCAGGGCGGCCCCGAGATGAAACGGAGGGGGCCGGATACCGGGAGGATGACCGGGTGCGTATGGAGCACGTCTGGTATTGCACCCCCTGTGGCCGGACCATGGAGAGGTATATGTGGGATGACGTACCTCGGGGGGCAGGTGATCATATGGCAGATATTACCGGCCAGCAGATGGCGAAGCCCACCGAGTACAGTGCAGTCAACCTGGCGAAGGATGCCGGGGTGGACACGGAGCGGTGGAACCGGATACCGGACGAAGCGACGATCAAAAGAACGGCTGAAGCGATTGAAGCCCGGAACATCCGGGTGATTCTTGTGGATACAACGGAGGATGCGCTCCAGGCGGTCATCGACCTGCTGCCCGAGGGGGCTGAGGTCATGAACGGCTCCTCGACGACCCTGAACGAGATGGGGTTTGACCGGGTGCTCAAGGAGAACCCAAAGGGGTGGCGCGTTTGCCACGCGATCGTCACGGCCGAGAACGATGCGGAGAAGCGGCACGCTCTCCGCAGAAAGAGCGTGTCCGCTGACTACTACCTCACCGGGGTGCAGGCGATCGTCGAGTCAGGTGAGGTCGTCGGGTGTGACAAGACCGGGAGCCGGATGGGGGCATGGCCTTACGCGGCGGCCAACCTTATCCTCGTCTCGGGAGTGAACAAGATTGTGTCGACCGTCGATGATGCGCTCAGGCGGTGCCGGGAGTACTGCCTGCCCCTTGAAAACCAGCGTTCGCATCATGTCTACGGCATAGATAGTTACATCGGCAAGCACGTGATCCTCGATAAAGAAGACACTGACGGGCGGATAACCCTGGTCCTGATCCGCCAGCAGCTCGGTTACTGAACGAGGGCTCCTGCCTGCTTCACTCCCGTGCGTGGTCATCGGCGACCCCACCCTTTCCCGGGCGATCGGGGTTTGCCCATGATCATGCCCGGCATCCCCTCGACCCCGCCCGGGCGTTCTCATAATCGTCGTGGTGCTTTTCTCCGATTCCACCATCAGGCATGCTCTATTATCTATCCCTCCGCCCCACTTTTCAATGCATGGAATTCATTGAAGCTCTCACTACCATCACCATTCCATTCGCGGATATTACGCTTGAAAAAATCGTTTTCGCCGCGATTGTCGCTGTGATCGGGTGGATCGTGGTGAAGGTGCTCATCACTTTCTTCAGGAGGCTACTCTCCCGCGCGTCGCGCCTGCCTGTTCTGGTCGTCGAGTTCCTCGTCCGGTTCTTCTCGGTCCTGCTCTACGTGATCCTTCTCCTCCTCGTCATCGCGGCGATCGGTGTCGATGTCTCATCGGTAGTGCTCGGGCTCTCGGCAGTTATCGGGCTCATCCTCGGTTTCGGCCTCCAGGATACCATCACCAACCTTGCCGCCGGGGTCTGGTTGGCGGCCCTCCGTCCCATCGATAAGGGTGAGTTCGTCGAGATCAAGGGTATCTCCGGGACAGTCTCCGCGGTCGGTATCATGTCAACCGAGTTGTTGAAACCCGACAACACCTACATCACCATCCCGAACTCCCTTGTCTGGGGGAACCCGGTGATCAACTCCACCCGCATGGAGACCCGCCGGGTCGAGGTCAGGGTCCGGGTCGCCTATGACAGCGACCTCAACCTCGCCATCCGGGTCGCGACCGACCTGATGAATGCCCATGAGAAGGTGCTTCCTTCGCCGAAACCCGTGGTTATCGTCACGGAGCTGGGCGATTCGTCGGTGAACCTTGCCCTCCGGGCATGGACGAATACGTCGAACCTCTGGGGCGTGCAGTGGGATCTGAACCGCGACATCGTCAGGGCGTTCAAGGAAGCCGGCATCGTGATCCCGTTCCCGCAGATGGATGTTCACCTGGATAGGATGCACTAAAATCCCTCTTTTTTGCCCTGGATCCTGTCGAGGCGACCAGGAACGAGGAACGAGACACCTCCTACGACCTCGCCGCCGACCTCAAGGATCCCACGAAGTTCACGTTCATCGAGATGTGGGAGGACCGGGCCGCGATCGACTCGCATAGCGCAACTCCGCACTTCCAGGACTTCGGGGAGGGGGCGGGGCCCCTGTTCGCCGGCCCGCTCAACATCGCCCTCTACCGGAGAGTTATCTGAGTTCTCTCTCACGCAAAACCGCCGGATACCGGCAGGTGGTGGGGGGGATCACTACCTCGCCGTCGACTCCTCTCACCGGTAGCAGGTTATCCGCAGCGGTGCGGTGGAGGATGGGCGAGAAGAAGTCCTGGCCTCACCTGCAATTCGCCACAGCGCCGGGGAAAGTGGGTTTGCGACCGGTAATGCGGCGATATCTCACCTGCGCACTGCACCGTAGAGGTAGCAGGGGAACCGGGCGAGATCGATCTCGATCGCCGGGCGGCCGTGTCCGACGATGAGCCCGATCACCGCCGATCGCTGTGGACCACCGTGTAACCGTCGTGGCCATGGCGTTCGACCGATCTTGCAGTGATCGTGGGATGGTGTGGTCTCGTGCGATACGCGGGTCAGGATCACTTCGCACTCCCCCGTGGGGTCGCAAAGACCGCCGAAGACGTCTCCAACATGTCCGTCTAACCCGGTCGAAGGCGTGGAAGAGGTCTCCGTCGAGATTGTATGTGTATCTCTGTTTTGCACTGGAAGATCACAAAAATATGGGTATATCTCCTGATATATTCCTCTGAATCTGCCAGGTCGGGGACCGGTTTCAGGCAGATCTTTATCTCCAGAAGACAGGTATCCGGCCTTTATTTCCTTTAA
>JAAZID010000294.1 GCA_012510295.1 Methanomicrobiales archaeon
GGCTATACCCACAGCGGCGGCTATGGCGACCGCGAAACAGAAGTAAAACCTCGTCTGCGCATGTTCCCGCTGTGCCCGCATGTCGCCTATAGCGTAGAAGGAGTTTAGCAGCCAGAGGACGGCGGCGGTGAGGGCAAAGACCATACCGAAGGCATCCACCCGCAGGGCAAAATCTCCTCCCGGGACCATCGGGAGGAGCGATACCGTGATCCGGGTGCCCGAGAGGACGGATGGGAGCATCGCAAGAACCGCCCCGAGCATTGCCACTGCGGCCGTGATCGTGACTCCTTCCCGGATGTTCTCGTACCTCCCGACGAGCAGGATCAGCACCGATGCGAGGAGCGGAACGGCGATAGCCACTACCGGGAGCAGGTTGAGATCACCCATATCAGGCACCTCCCAGGAGAAGCGATGCCGCCGGACCGACGATCTCCATCAGGCCTTCGACGAAGATGCCGAGGAGGAGGCAGAGGAGGGCGAGGGCGACCATCGGGGCGAGCATCGAGGCAGGGGCCTCAAGCGTCCGGGCCCCACTGCCTCCGTCATGGCCATCCCTGAAGTAGGCGATCTCGATGAACCGCCATATGTACCCGACCGCGAGGAGCGACCCGAGCAGGAGGATGGCCGCATAGACCCAGTGACCAGCCTCAAGCGCCCCGAGGACGAGATAGTATTTGCTCATAAACCCGATCGTGGGGGGGATACCGATCATCGATGCACCGGCGAGGGCGAACGCGGCACAGGAGATCGGCATCACCTTTGCGATACCCCCGAGGTCTGAGAGGCGTGACGTCCCTACCCGATAGATGATCAGACCTGCGACCATGAAGAGGCAGCCTTTCATAACGGCATGGCCGAGGATGTGCAGGATTCCCCCTTCCAGGGCGATCTGGTTTGCAACACCGAGTGCGAACATGATGTACCCGATCTGGCTGATGCTTGAGTATGCGAGCATCCGCTTGAGGTCACTCTGTGCAATCGCGATCACCGCGCCTGCGATCATCGCAACCGTCGCGATGAAGAGGATGAACCCGGTCACCGGGAAGACGTCGACGATGTATGCTGTGGTGAATATCGTGAATATGATCCGGAACAGCGCGTAGACGCTCACCTTCGACATAACGGTCGATATGAGGATCGTCACCGCGGAGGGTGACTCCGCATACGCATCGGGGAGCCAGATATGGAGCGGGAAGAACGCCGCCTTGATGGAGTATCCTATGACGAGGAAGAGGAAACCGGCATGGACCGTCGCGAGCTCGAAGGATGCGGGGAGCAGTCGGGCTATATCCAGCATATTCAGTGCTCCGGTCGCGGCGTAGAGGTTCCCGGTGCCGATGAGTATGAACCCTCCCGCGATCGACCCGAGTATGAGATAGTTGAAGCTCGCCAGGTACGAGCGTGGTTTGCGGGCCGAGGCGATCAGGGCGTATGCGGCGATAGATGATATCTCGAGGAAGACGTAGAGGTTGAAGATGTCGCCCGTGATCGTCATACCGACGAGACCGGTCACGAGGAGCTGGAAGAGCACGTAGAACGCGATCGTCTTCTCCGGTCCTATTTCATGCTCAACGCTCTTTCGCGCATAGATCACCGTCGCTACAGAAAGGAGCAGGATGGTTGCCAGGATAAAGCCGTTGAAACTGTCTATGGCAAGCTCGATCCCGAGCGGCGGCGCCCACCCGCCGAGGTAATACCGGACCGTCCCCTCCCGCATCACCTGCGCGAGGATGATGACCGCGGCCCCGAACTGGGAGAGTATCGTCACGAGTGATATGGGGTAGCAGAACCTCCGATCCCACCATCCGGCAACGAGTATCAGGAGCGAAGCGAGGATGGGGATGGCTATAAGGAAGACCGGGAGATGATCTATCAGCGTCATCGGCGTCTCAACTCCTGCAACAGCTCGGCCTCATCGATGACGCCGTACTCTTCGTGTATCCGGACGATGAGCGAGAGACCGACCGCAGTCACGCTCACACCGACGACGATCGCGGTCAGTATGAGGACGTGCGGAAGCGGGTTAACGTAGAGGGCATCCACCCCTTCGGGGAGATAGATCGGTGCGGTCCCTCCCCTCACCTCACCGAGCGATATGTAGAAGAGGAATATGGCGGTCTGGAAGATGTTCAACCCGATAAGCTTCTTCACCAGGTTCTGCTTTGCGATCAATGCGTAGAGCCCGATCAGCATCAGGATGATCGCCATCCAGTAGTTGTACCGCGCGAAGAAGAGTTCGTAGAACGACCCTATCATGAGGATTCGCCCCCTGTGTCACCCATATCGTAGATTATCGACGTCATAGTCGCCATCACGGTGATACCGATGCCGATCTCGACCGCATCGATGAGGTAGCCGTGGAGGTGCGGTATGCCGAGTAGCGCCTCGATCGACCCATACTCCAGGTAGTTGCCCCCCGGTATGAGACAGAGGAGCCCGATAGTAGCATAGATAGTTATCCCGAGGGCCGAGAGCATCACGATCCACTTGTAGTTGAATCGCTCCCTGACGCAGGTGAGACCGAAGGCGATGATCATCAGGATGAACGATGCGGCAAAGACAACACCTCCCTGGAACCCTCCGCCCGCCCCTAACGCGCCGTGTACGATGACATAGAGCGCATAGACCTGAATAAACGGCACCAGAAACCGCGATACCGTCTTGATGATGACATTTCTCCTCATAGCCGCCCACCTCGTCTCAGCAGGAGGGCGACCGATATCCCGGCGGTAAAGATCACCACCACCTCCCCAAGAGTATCGAATCCACGGTAACTGGCGAGTATAGCGGCGACGATGTTCTCAACGCCGATATCGGAGAGTGCCAGATCCACGTACAGCTTCCCGGTGTACCGGGTGGCTGGAGCCTCGGGATCGCCGAATGCCGGCAGATCTCCGGCCGCCCAGAAGAGGATGATGCCGATGAAGGCAACCGCAAGCAATGCCTTTAGCTTCAATCTGATGATCTCCTTCCGGTTCGTGCTATGGCTGCGATGAAGAGAACAGTGGTTATGCCAGCCCCCACGGCCGCCTCGGTGAAGGCGACGTCGACGGCATTCATCTCTGACCAGATCACCGCCATGATCAGCGAGTAGGCGGAGAGTATGATCGTTGCATGGAGAAGATCGCGCACCGTGATCGCCGCGATCGCGCAGAAGATCATGAAGATCAGGAGGGCAAAGTCAAGCTCCCAGATCATCGCCGCTCATCCCCCTTCTTCCACGGTTCAACACCGTGGGTGTAGGCGACGTTCAGGATGGCATGGACGGCTGTCGGCGATGTGACGAATATGAATATCACGAGGAGCAGAATCTTTACTGAGACCAGATTCATCCCCTCATACAGGATGAAACCAAACAGCATCATCCCCTCTCCAAGGGTGTCGCATTTGCCGGTTGCGTGGACGCGGGTATAGAGATCGGGAAACCGGATAAGGCCGATGGCACCGACGATCATGAAGAAGAGGCCGACCACAATGAAGATGAGGGCCAACGTGTTCAGCATACGCAACCTCTCTTGAGGTACTTGGCTATCGCAAGCGTCGAGATGAAGTTGATCATGGCATAGACGATCGATATGTCCAGGAAGAGCGGCCGCTCATATATGAGGCCGATGAGGACGAGGACGACAATCGTCTTTGTTCCGATAGTATTTACCGCTATAAGGCGATTCTCCCATCCGGGGCCTGCCAGTACGCGATAGAGGCAGAGGAAGACCGTCAGGATCAGTATGATTACACTTGCGTGAAAGATATCGATCATGCTACCATGGCGCGGAGATCCCCGGTGTTTTCCGGGGAAGGAGGCGCTTCCTTCGTGGTAGTACCGATCCCGGGAGCGAGATCGCCTGAGCACCCCGGGTGAATACTACTGCTGTCTCGCCCCGGTGATCGTCTACCCGGGGTGCATATACCCAATTTTGTCGTGCAGTTGACGGCTGATCGCATCGACCGGCCGGCGGGGTTGAGCCTGGCAACCCTCGCAGAGATTACAGGAATACCATGTGAGAACACCGTCAAAACCTCCCTACAGGTCTCCGGTCTCATCGGATGGTGGTTGACCACCTTCACCAAAGATCCGTGCAAGATCACGCTCGATGCTCTTCCCCTTGAGGAGATCCTCTTCTCCCGCCTCCCGGACGAGGGCATGCACGATGAATCTCCCATCGATGACATCGACCGTCACCGTCCCGGGTGTCAGGGTTACCGCGTTTGCAAACGATGTCCTGAGAACGTCGTTTTGAAACGACGTATCAACCGTGACGATCCCGGGATCGATCGGCATCTTCGGGTGGAGGACCCGGTACGCAACGTCCAGGTTGGCATGGAGGATAGCCACCAGCAGCTTTGGGATATAGAGTACGAGCCTGGTGAATACACGCGCAGACTGGGAGATGCTTACGTTGGACCGAAAGATGAGATCTCCCGAGATGAGGGTCACGATGCCGCAACATACGATCCCGGCGCCGATATAGAAGAA
>JAAZID010000295.1 GCA_012510295.1 Methanomicrobiales archaeon
GCTGCTCAGGATATGATCCTGTCGGCACCCACCCATGCAAGCACCTCACCTATGAACTTCTGCATTGACGGCATCAGCCGTTGCATTGCGGCATATGCGGTATGGTCGTTGATACCATCATATTCATGGACCAGGCGGTTTTGAAGTCCATTTGCCGATTTCATATCCCGTCCGGTCTCTGGCTTGAGAACCTTTGCATCCACCAGATAGTCGATATTGGTGTAATCATCCTCTGCAGAAGAGCGTAGCATCCTCCGGCTGAGGGCACAGATGTCCGTAATTACCTCTACGGCCTCCTGGAACTCCTTATAGAGTGCTTTGCGCAGGATGCGGTCGTCAAGCATAGCATCCGAGAAGTGTCGCTCGATGAACTCTATCCTGTCAATGAGCTCCTCAGCCTTCTGCAGTATCCGCTCCCTGATCCGGGTATCCCGGGTATCCATTGAAAGTCATTCACCTGTTGTCTCAATAATACTTCGTATCACTCGCCGGTCACCCTCCCATGCTCTCGCTGGCCGGCAGACCGCCCTTCCCGCGACGACCCGGGATCCCAATCGCCCCGGCGGACTCACTCATCCCTGCCGGTCGTTCCCCAGCGTTTCCGCCGGCCGTGGATCCCCGGCCCGTAGCCCGCGAGGGGTTCCTGACATGAGGGGGTTGATACCCGATCCTCGTAGGAGGCTTTGTATCCCTTATCTCCATGTCCCCCGGCCCCGATCTCAAGAGCCGCCGGCGTTGGTTGCGGTAATATACCCTCGAATAGCCCGCGCATAAGGGATTTCCCCAGGCCGGTGGGAGAGTAATACGCTCTCTCTTTATCCCCGAGGTCATCGAGCACCCTTGCCCTCTTTGAGATCAGACCCGCGTTGACGAGCGCTTTCAGGTACCTGTCGATATCTCCCGATGATCTGGCGCGAAACTCTTTCTTGATCTCGTTAAACCGCATCTGCTTTCGCTTCAGCAGGAGAATGTAGATTGCCCAGGCTTTATCATTGTTCAGCGGCCTTACCGCCTCCCGGATCTCTACAGGAACCTCGGCCAGGCATTCCTTGATTGTTGTGCGATCCATACCCGTACCCGATAAGGTTATAGATCTGTGACTTATTTATATCTATGTGGTTCATTCAGGTCATATTTTTATGACATCATGTTCAGGAAGCATTTTTTCCTTCCGCGTAGAAATTCTCTTGTGGATATTTTCAATGAGGTTGTTTCCGCAAAAATGCGTTTTGCTGGACTAAAAAAGAGGGTAACCATCGGAATATATGGCTCATTCAGGTCTAACAACATCGAAATCCTCAAGAATTTCCGCGATTTCCTGCGATCAGAGGGGTATACTGCTCAAATTTCGTTTGACCTGGAACGGTCAGAGAATGTCGTTCCGAGAGTGTCCCACCACAGCATAAACTGTATCGTGAGCATGAAACTACGCGAATCCAGTCAGATCCATATCATTTTCTTCTTCATCGAAGGCCCTGAGGAACATAACGTAAACCTCTCGGCAGCCATGGAATTGCAAGCCCTTGTTGAACGTGGGGTTCATGATGTGTTGCTCTTCTTCGAGGAAGGGTTGAGGAAAGAAGATATAACGAGCTACTTCGCCGGGACAATTGAGCATCAGGAAGGCTGGTGGGAGTGGGATGAATTCTCCCGCGACGATGGCACTTACTTTACCCGCGGCCGTCAATTTTGTTTTGACCGGATGAGATACTATGTATAATGCGAAGTGCCCGGGCTTAGGTTGCCCTGGCGCGCGTTCTCTCCTCTCAGGATGTGTAACGGCGTTGCCGTACTCCCTGGCCACCGTACAACAAAAAAACCCGCGCTGGCACCACCCCAACGCAAAAACCAGTGGGCCCGGAGGGATTTGAACCCACGATCACCCGGTTATGAGCCGGGCGCTATGACCGGACTAAGCTACGGGCCCCACAATAACCCTCTAAACCCCATGGATGCGGAAACGCCACTTACGCCGGCGCTCCTCCGGATCCCTGAGATCTCCAGTGCACATAAACTTCACCTTTTTACGATAAATACGTTATGCGGGGCCGATCAACGCCCCCCTCCCGCCGGCACCACCACCTCCTCGATCTCCCGGATGACCCCGAGGACCTCCTGCCGCTTCTCCTCCATCAGGCTCTCCGTATCCGCCTCAAGGTTCAGCCGCACCACCGGTTCGGTGTGGGAGCGGCGGATGTTGAACCACCACGCCGGGTAGCCCACCGTCAGCCCATCCAGGTAGTCAAGGTCCGCGTCATGATACCGGGCCGCAAGCGTCTGAAACACCTTCTCGGGATCGCTCACCCGGAGGTTGATCTCCCCGGTCGTGGGATAGCGGTCGAGCGGCCGGATGAGCTCGGAGAGGGGCCGGCCCTTCGCCGCGACGATGTCTGCCACCATGACCAGCGTGAGGAGCCCGTTGTCTGTGAACCCCATATCCCGGTAGTAGTAGTGCCCTGAGAGCTCCCCGGCGAATATGACATCCTCCTCCCGCATCCGGGCCTTGATGAAGGCGTGCCCCACCCGGGACCGCACACCCCTCCCCCCGGCCCGCTCGATCGCCTCCACCACGGCCCGGCTCGATCGCAGGTCATAGAGGACCGTCGCCCCCGGGTTCTCTTCGAGCAGGTACTCCGCTATGAGCCCGGTCACGAGATCCTCCCTGACCCGCTCACCCCGCTCATCGATAAACCCGCACCGGTCCGCATCGCCGTCGAACGCAGCCCCGAAGTCCGCGCCCTCCGCCACAACCCGACCCTGGAGTTCCCGGGTCGTCGCGGGGTCGAGGGGGTTTGCGTGGTGGTGGGGAAATCTCCCGTCGGGTTCGATGTACATCGGCACAAGGTTCCATGCCGGGATCTGTTCAAAGAGACGGGGGATCTCCGGCCCCGCCATACCGCTCCCCGCATCCACGGCGATCGTGAGCGGTTCCGGCGCCCGGACAAACCCGGCCACCTTCGCGACGTAGTCATCGAGCATATCCACATGGTAGTGGGTTCCGGGCCCCCCCGCCCTCTCCGCCACCCCCTCCCAGACCATCACCTCAAGGAGAGGCAGCCCCCGGTCGCCGGAGAGGGGATCCGCGCCTTTTCGCGCAAGTTTGAGCCCGTTCATATCCCCCGGGAGATGGGAAGCCGTCACCATCGCCCCACCGTCAAAACCTCCACGGTAGATAGCGTAGTTCAGGAGCGGGGTGCTCACCTCACCGGCATCGGCGACGTCCGCCCCGGCCCGGGTCACGCCTTGGGCAAACGCACCCGCGATCGATGCCGACGAAAGACGCATATCCCGCCCGACGACGATCCGCTTCGCCCCGAGGAGGCGGACGAACGCGTTCCCGATCTTCTCTGCCATCTCCTCGCCGAGTTCATCCGGGTAGCGCCCCCGGATATCGTATGCCTTGAATATCCCTGCCATTCTCATCATCCTCCGAGCGGTGACATCTCTCGCAGCCGCTTGATGACCCCCGGGAGAACCGAGAGAACGTGATCGACGTCATCTTCGGTGGTATCCTGCCCCAGGGTGAGCCGGAGTGAGCCATGTGCTATCTCGTGGGGGAGGCCGATCGCGAGCAGGACATGCGAGGGTTCAAGCGATGCCGACGTGCAGGCGCTCCCCGAGGATGCAGAGATACCGAGGCTGTCGAGCAGGAGGAGGATCGATTCCCCCTCGACGTAGCGAAACGCGACGTTCACGTTGTTCGGGAGCCGTTCGGTCGGGTGCCCGTTGAGCCGGGTATCAGGGATAGCATCGAGGATCTCGCGGGTCACCCGGTCCCGCATCCCTGCGATCCGGGTGGCATTCCGGGGCATCCCGGCGACCGCTAGCTCGATAGCGCGCCCGAGCCCCACGATCCCGGGGACATTCTCGGTCCCGGCCCGGCGTCCCCGCTCCTGCGCACCACCTTCCATGAGCGTCGCGATCCGAGTTCTCTTC
The DNA here is from genome assembly GCA_012510295.1 of Methanomicrobiales archaeon. Taxonomy (GTDB): domain Archaea; phylum Halobacteriota; class Methanomicrobia; order Methanomicrobiales; family Methanoculleaceae; genus Methanoculleus. The sequence goes on from JAAZID010000295.1 coordinate 3,937, forward strand.
CGGATGTAGAGCGCTCCCGCCCCCTTCGGACCGCCGAACTTGTGGGCCGTGAGCGCGAGGAGGTCTGCTCCAAGTGCATCTACATCCACCGGGA
>JAAZID010000039.1 GCA_012510295.1 Methanomicrobiales archaeon
ATCCTCGAAGTTGCTTTTCTGTGGATTTTTGTTCAGGGAATATATTATATTGGATATAATTATGAAGTCCGCTCGTCAAATATGATGGTATGCTCGGCATCGCCCCGGGTATTGACCCGGAAGTCGCTTCGCTGGTTGTAGTCCCGATATTCATCTTCTTCGCGCGGATCTGCGATGTCACCATCGGGACGATGCGGATCATCTTCGTGGCACGGGGGATGAAGATGATCGCCCCGATCCTCGGGTTCGTCGAGGTCTTCATATGGATCATCGCCATCGGCCAGATCTTCCAGAACCTCACAAACCCGCTTAACTACCTCGCCTACGCGGCGGGATTCGGTATGGGGAACTATGTCGGGATGCTCGTTGAGGAGCGGCTGGCGATGGGGCTCGCCCTCATCCGGGTCATCACCCCCCGGGATGCAACCAATCTCATCGATTACCTTCGTGCTGCCGGCTACGGGGTGACTGTCCTTGACGCACAGGGAAAGCAGGGTCCGGGTAAGGTCATCTTCTCGGTGATCAAGAGGAAAAACGTAAAGGACGTGGAGAACGCTATCCATGAGTTTGCCCCAAAGGCGTTTTACTCGGTTGAAGATATAAGGCGGACTGCTGAAGGAACGTTTCCTCTCGCCGCAAGCCCGATGCCGTTCCGCCTCGGGTGGGGTAGCAGGAGAGGGAAGTGAAGCCTCCGGAGAGGCGGCCGGCGGCCCTGCGGGAACGTGAAACCGCCCTCACAACAGCACACCAGAGATATTCTAATGTATCTGCTCGTGAAACGTAACAGAGGAACTACGATGACATACCACCCGGTTAAGAATATGATGCGGCTGATGGCGACCAGGATCAGGACCATCGCGGATGTGATCTCTGACGATCAGATCGATGCGCTGATAGATGAGATCCTGAACGCGAAACGCATCTACACCATGGGCGCCGGGCGCTCTGGACTGGTAGCAAAATCATTCGCCATGCGGCTGATGCACCTCGGCCTCCCGGCGTTTGTCGTCGGGGAGACGGTGACCCCGGCCATGAAGCCAGGAGATGTCATTGTCGTCTTCTCCGGATCCGGCGCGACAAAGACGGTTGCGGATATCTCAGAGACAGCTAAGGAGATCGGCGGGCGGATCTGTCTTGTCACATCGAAGAAGGACTCGAGGATCGGCCGGATATCTGACTGCATCGTCATCATCGAGAGTCAGCGTGACAGGGTAGCCGATGAGTCGGCGGAGTTTGAGATCAGGCAGATGATGGGGGAGCACAAGTCGTTTGCGCCGCTCGGGACGATATTCGAGACGACTGCTATGGTCTTTGCAGATGCTATCATATCCCGGCTTATGGAGATCACCCGGTGCAGACCCGAGGATCTTCAGTGCCGGCATGCGAACATTGAGTGAGGTGAATTATGAGCGAGTACAGGTATGCCGCCCGGGTCCGGGCGGTGGAGATGTCGGGTATCAGGAAGCTCTTCGATGCCGGGGGACCGGACGCGATCAACCTCGGTATCGGGCAACCGGATTTTGATACACCCGACCACATCAAGGAGGCCGCTATCGCTGCTATCAGGGCCGGCAAGACCGGTTACACACCGAACGCCGGGATACCCGAGCTGCGGGAGGCGATATGTGCGAAATTTGAGCGAGAGAACGATCTCGCCTTCAATCCAGAGCAGATCCTCGTCACGGCGGGGGGGAGCGAGGCGCTCCACCTCGTCATGGAGGCGCTCGTGGATCCTGGCGACCGCGTTCTCATAACCGATCCGGGTTTTGTCTCCTACGCCGCTCTGGCGACGTTCGCCGGGGGGCGGCCCGAGGGCGTGGTGCTCGATGATACCCTCCATATCGACGTCGAACAGGCGAAAGAACAGATGGACGGGGCGCGGATATTCGTCCTGAACTCGCCGGCAAACCCTACCGGCGCCGTCGAGAGCGAGGAGTCGATCCGCGCCCTTGTAGAGTACGGCAACGATCGGGGCGTCACCATCGTCTCCGATGAGGTCTACGAGCACTTTGTTTACGAAAAGAAGCACTTCAGCGCGGCGCACTACGGCGATGACGTCATCACCATCAACGCCGCGAGCAAGACATACGCCATGACCGGCTGGCGGCTGGGGTATATCGCCGCGCCCGAGGGTTATATTCCAGAGTGCCTCAAGGTGCACCAGTATGCCCAGGCATGTGCAACGTCGATATCGCAGTATGCGGCACTCGCAGCATACACCGGGGATCAGGGACCGGTCGCACGGATGAGGGAGGAGTACCGGGCCAGGAGAGATCTCCTCTACTCCGGTCTTTCCGGGATCGGTCTTGAGTTCCCGCGGCCAGAGGGTGCGTTCTATGCCTTTGTACCCCTGGGAAGAAACCTTATACAGAAGGCCATCGAAGATGGTGTCATCATCGTGCCGGGCGAAGCGTTCGGCTCAAAGGCACCTGATTATGCCCGGTTAAGCTACGCGACGTCCCGGGAGAACCTCTCCCGGGCTGTCCAGAGACTTGCGGCACTTGTGGAGTGAGAGTTATGGTAAAAGAGTTACTCAGGAAGTTATCGGACGCCCACGGCGTCTCGAGCAGGGAAGGGAACATCAGGGATATCATCAGGGAAGAGCTCGCAGGCTCGGTCGACGAGATCACCGAGGATGTGATGGGCAACCTGATCGCTACAAAGCGCGGTGACGACTTTTCTATCATGTTTGCCGCCCACATGGATGAGATCGGCCTGATGGTCCAGTATATCGACGAGAAAGGGTTCATCCGGGTCGTCACCCTCGGGGGATGGTTCGGGCCGGTGCTCTACTGCCAGCGGGTGGTCCTGCACGGGAAGAGGGGGCCGGTCATGGGGGTCATCGGTGCAAAGCCCCCCCACGTCATGAAGGAGGAGGAGCGCAAGAAGGAGATCAAGATCGAGGGGATGTTCATCGATGTGGGGGCAACCTCCGCCGCAGAGGTAGAGGAGCTCGGTATCGAGATCGGCACCCCGATCACCATCGACCGGGAGCTGACGGAACTTGCCGGCAGCCGGGTGACCGGGAAGGCGCTCGACAACCGGGTCGGTGTTGCGATGCTCATCCGGACACTCCAGCAGGCGAAGTCCCCCCACACGATATACGGCGTCTTCACGGTCCAGGAGGAGCTGGGGCTCAAGGGTGCAAAGGTGAGCGCCTACACCCTGAACCCCGACTGCGCTATCGCAACCGACGTCACCATACCCGGCGACCACCCCGGGATCGAGAAGAAGGATGCGAGCGTCGATATGGGGAAGGGCCCGGTCATCGAGCTGGTCAGCGCGAGCGGGCGCGGTCTCATGGCCGATCTACGGGTGGCCGCGTGGCTCCGGGAGACCGCAGAGAAGAACGCCATCCCCTACCAGCTCGAGGTCGGGACCGGCGGGAACACCGATGCGACAATCATCCACCTCGAACGGGGCGGCATCCCGAGCATCCCGTTCGCGATAGCCGCCCGCTACATCCACTCCCCCGTCGAGGTGGTCGATACCGGCGACATCGAGGCCGGGATCCGGCTCCTCGTCGAGGCGCTGAAGAGCAAGCCCGCACTCTGATGCGGCCGATAACACCTTTTTTCAAACCAGTCACTATGAGGATCAACCTGTGCGGGAAATTGCCTGGATAACCCTGTTCCTCGCCGGAATCCTTGAGACCGGCTGGGCGATCGGGTTGAAGTATACCGATGGGTTCACAAAGGTCTGGCCATCTGTGGCAACCCTCACCGTGATGGCCGGGAGTATCTACCTCCTCTCGCGGTCCCTCTCCCACCTCCCGCTCGGGACTGCGTATGCCGTCTGGACGGGGATCGGGGCGGTGGGGACGGCCATCGCCGGGATAATCCTCTTCGGTGAGTCGCGGAGCGTTGCCCGTCTCCTCTGTATCTTCCTGATCATTTCAGGGATTATCGGGCTGAAGCTCTGCTCGGATCCCGCCGGGATGTCGTCGTAGGGTGACCTGGCTGGTGCCCGATAATAGTGTGCCTTCAGACGCCAGAATCACATTCAGGGTTGTGGATGCATCTCGTTATTCAGCTCCTCAAGGAACGCAATGAGGAAGGCGTGCCTCTCCTCAGCGATGCGCCTGGCGGTCTCTGTGTACATGCGGGCC
>JAAZID010000296.1 GCA_012510295.1 Methanomicrobiales archaeon
GCCTCATGGAGCAGGGGCTCAAAGAACAGGGGGATCCGAACAGATCGTTTGCCTATGGATTTAAGATCGTCATCCATGACACCGGCACGGCCGGGACATCGGTAGAGGGATCCGCACCGGAGCTTGAGGAGCCCTCCTCCGAGGGGACCCTTGAGCCGATAGCAGAGATGTACACGACCGATGATGATGTGACGGTGGCAGTCGATCTTCCCGGTATCGAGAGGGAGAGTATCCACCTGTCACTCGTCGATGGTGCGCTGACGATCATCGCCGGCAACAATCAGTTGACCTCGGTGAAGGTGCCGACCGTGGATGCCGACTCCATGCAGTCGAGGTACAAGCACGGCGTCCTGGAGATCAAATTCTCCCGGGGTAAGGCGATCCGGATCGACTGACCGGGCCCGGGATGCAAGAGACCGGCGCCCACCCCGGCAGGTAGCCCGGTCGCGCCTCACGTGAGCTCCGGGGAGTAGTGACCCCGGTCCACCACGGGCACCCTTTCCTAACCGATTTTCTGCCGGTATCGCCGTTCACCCCTCGTGAGGGCGCGCGCTGTCAGGCAGCGTCATCCTATCAGGCTTTCCGGGAACACCTTCCCCATCGGTATCCCGATCCGCTGCCCGCCCCCCCTTACCCGACAGAACTCTTGAACGGTGTGTGAGATGCCCTGATACCGGCATCCTGAGGCCAGGCTGCGGTAATCCGGGCTGACGAAAGCAAAGGTGTTTGGAAAAAAATTGATCGCCTCAGCCAACCCTTTTTCTAGGCAACAACACCTACATATAGAACAGTACCTATCTAGTAACCTTTAATGGGCTACGCCCATCTAGGTAGTGGTGATTTGAATGGTTAAGACCACCGTATCCGTAATTAAAGCAGATGTAGGAAGTTATCCGGGGCACTCCCGCACCCACCCGAAGCTCCTCGAGGTGGCCGCCCAGAGGCTCAAGGAGGCCGAGGGCAGCATTATCATCGACTCGTACGTCACCCACTGCGGCGACGACCTCGAGCTGATCATGACGCACACGAAAGGCGAGGATAACGAAGAGATCCACGAGCTCGCATGGAACATCTTCATGGAGTGCGCAAACATCGCAAAAGAGATGAAACTCTATGGTGCAGGCCAGGATCTGCTCGCCGATGCGTTCAGCGGTAACGTCAAGGGGATGGGGCCCGGTGTCGCCGAGATGGAGTTTGAAGAACGGGGTTCCGATCCGATCCTGGTCTTCATGGCCGACAAGACCGAACCCGGTGCGTGGAATTATTACCTCTACAAGATGTTCGCCGACCCTTTCAGCACATCCGGTCTCGTCATCGACCCCTCTATGCATGAGGGATTCACCTTCGAGGTCCATGATGTCATGGAGAAGCGCAAGATCCTGTTCAGTACCCCGGAAGAGTCATACAGCCTCCTCGCCTACATCGGTGCACCGAGCCGCTACGTGATCAAGTACGTCTGGAAGAAGGATGGAACGATCGCAGCCTCTACGAGCACCCAGCGGCTGAACCTGATGGCCGGCCGCTACGTCGGCAAGGACGATCCGGTCATGGTCGTCAGGGCGCAGGGCGGGCTGCCGGCGGTCGGTGAGGTCATCGATCCCTTCAGGACACCCATACTCGTGGCCGGCTGGATGCGCGGATCGCACCACGGCCCGTTCATGCCGGTCGGCGTTCCTGACGCGAACTGCACGCAGTTCGACGGACCGCCCCGGGTCATCTGCCTCGGGTTCCAGGTCAGCAACAGGAAGCTGATCGGGCCTGTCGATATGTTCGACGACCCTGCATTCAATCGCGTCCGCGACCGGTGCTGCGAGCTCGCCGATGTGCTCCGTGCCCACGGACCGTTTGAACCACACCGGCTCTCGCTTGAGGAGATGGAGTATACCACCCTCCCGGGCGTCGAGAAGCAGTTCAAGGACCGCTGGGAAGACCTTCCCCCGGAGTGAACTCTTTTTTTGTCGTTTGACCGGGTGGTCGGTGGATCGATAGTGGGTTTTGGCGAAGTCCGGGAATGGCGGGTGCTCCATGGACCCCGGGCTCCCTGCCGATCGATTGTTATTCCACCCACCGTCCAGTCATGCAAACCTTAATGAATGAAGATAACCACATAAGAACAGGATGGTTAACGGTATTGTACTCCCCGTAAAAAAGGTTTTTTCGCTAGTAGACTCTAAAATTGTCGTCGAGATAAAGGACGACAGTAGAAAACTTCAGGGTCGGCTTGTAGCGGTGGATGAACACCTGAACCTGCACATGGATGAGACGACTGAGTATACCGGTGACCAGAGGGGCCGCACACTGGGGACTGTTGTCATACGAGGCAATAACATCCTGACTATATCGCCCCTGCTCTGATAACCATGTCTGACCAGGAGGAAGAAGCACTTAAGATTATCCAATCCGAGCGTCAGGGAGTTCTCCAGAGCGAGCTCTGGAAGATCCTTGAGATCGATAGCAGAAAGTGCTCAAGAATCGTAAAGCGGCTGCTGGATGCCGGGTTGATAGAGCGCACCGAGTTCCGTAGTGACGGCATCAAGACCTATCTTCTCCAGGCGAAGAAGCGGGCGGTCGACCCCTGCGTCATCCTCGCCGGGGATGAGATCCTGCCATGCATCGGCTGCGAGCGGGAATGCGCCCCTGAGGAGTGCGCGCTCCTCCTCGACTGGATGTATCACCTTGCTTTTGAAGAGTTTCAGGAGTAAGTCTTCTTTTTTTGGAGGTGCGGCCTCCGGTGGTGGGGTTCTATGA
>JAAZID010000297.1 GCA_012510295.1 Methanomicrobiales archaeon
GGGTTACATGGACTTCCTCATCCCCGGCATCGTGGCCATGAGTGTCCTCTTCACATCGGTCTTCTCCGGTATCCAGATCATATGGGATAAGCGGTTCGGGTTCCTGAGGGCGACGCTCGTCGCTCCGGTCTCGCGGCTCGAGATCATGATCGGCCAGACGCTCGGGGGGGCGACGGCGGCGGTCATCCAGGGTTTGATCCTGATGGTGCTTGCACTTTTAATCGGGCTTCATCCCGTCAGCATCGCCGGGTTCCTGATCGCCATCGGGTTCATGGCGCTGATAGGCGTGACCTTCACTGCACTCGGAATCGCCATCGCATCAAAGATGGAGGATATGCACGGCTTCCAGCTCATAATGAACTTCGTAGTCTTCCTGGTCTTCGGGCTCTCGGGAGCGCTCTTCCCCATCGACGGCGTGCCCGACTACATCCGGCCGCTGACGCTCATCGATCCCCTGACGTACGGCGTTGAGGGCATCCGTTACGGCCTCTCGGGCACCGCCCAGGTCCATCCGTTCACGTGCTTCATCGTCCTGACAGCCTGCGCCGCGCTCATGATCGCCGTCGGGGCATACCTCTTCCGGAAGATCGAATCCTGAAAGGAGGAGCCGGAAGGCTACCTCGCACGGTCTTTTTTGGTTGCATAACCCGATCCGGTCACGATTGACCGGGACCATGAGTGTGGAGCAATGGCGCCCGGCAGAACTATGATCAAGTTTAATAGTATTAACAACAATAAATTTGTTTTGTGCGGGGCTGGATCTCCCGCACGGTGCCCCGGGCGGACCGGGACACCTGGAAAGATGCAGATAAAAAACAATCAACAGGAAGGTGAAGAATGGTACGATACTTTGGATATTCTCCGGTGGATTCTGTGAAACGCGCTGCCGAATCATTTGAGTCAAAAACCCAGGTGCGAAGCGCCGGGGGGATGCTCCTTGGAACCGTCTATGTGGATATCAGTGATGAAGAATGGGCCGTTGCTATCGCCTATGGGAGAGCACAACACCCGAAGCTGAGAGGTCCGGAGCCGGCCTATGAGGTCAGGTACGCGCACCTGCCCGGGGAAGAGGCGGAGATAAAAAGGCTCGACACCAGGGAAGAAGATCTGTGTGCCATCCCGGCCGGTCCGTTCCCGTCGGTCGATAAATTTATCCTCTGGGCCCTGGACGAAGAAACGGGAAGAAACCTGGGCGTCGCTGTGTGAAGGGAGGAACACCCGGGGTTTTACCTTGCAACTATTTACACCCTGTTTTTCTCAAAGGCGCCTGATTTGAGCCGATGAAAGTTCCCCGGAGTACCATCCCTATGGGACAGTTATATATGTGTAGATGCAGGTTACGTCGGGGTGTCATCTTCGGAGCGTGAAGGATATGGCACGATGGATATGGAGCAATTCGCCGGGAGAGGACGACTCGTGTGGGCCGGCTATGGAGAGGAGGAAGAATGAAGAAGACTGCACCTGATGAGCCCGCCACGACAACCGTGGCCGACGTGCTGATAGCCGAACTGGAAGCATGGGGGATCACCCTGTTCTTCGGTATCCCGGGAGCATCGTCGCTCCCGCTCGTGGAGGCGATCCGGAAGAACCCAAACGTCCGGTACATCGTCGTCCGGCATGAGGAGACCGCGGCGCTGGCGGCGTCGGCCTACAACAAGTTCACGGGAAAGATTGCGGTCTGCCTGACCATCGCCGGACCGGGAGCGACGAACCTTGCTACCGGGCTCTACGATGCAAAGGAGGACCGGGCAAGCGTGCTCTCGATCAACGGGCAGGTGAAGATGCAGTATGGAGGGCCCGGCGGCATACAGGAGATCGACCAGGACGCATTCTTCCGCCCTATAACGGTCTTTAACAACACCATCGTCGACCCGGCGATGGCGATCAAACTTCTTACCCGCGCGCTACGCTACGCCATCGTCGACCGCGGTGTCGCCCAGCTCTCGATCCCGAACGACATCCAGGCAGCGCCGCTCGACCCCGCCCACTGCGAGCGCGAGACCTGTCTTCCATCGGTCAGCGTCGCGCCGACCGATGAGGCCATCAGGGCGGTGGTGGAGGCGATCGATGGCGCCAAACGCCCGGTCATCCTCGCAGGGTTCGGGGCCATGAACGCTGCCGGAGCGGTCCTCGACCTCGCAGAGAAACTCCAGGCGCCGGTCGTCACCACCCTCCGCGCAAAAGGCATCCTCCCCGACGACAACGAGTGGCTCGCCGGGGTGCACGGGGAGCTCGGGACGCCCCACGCCCTGATGCTCGTCCTGAAGTCCGACCTCGTTATCGCCTGCGGCATGAGTTTCTCCGGCCACACCAACATACCGCCGGGCAAGAAGGCCGTCCAGATCGATATCGACCCGGCCCAGCTCGGAAAACACCCGCTCGTCGCCGCGGCCTGGGGTGACTGCGCCATCGCCCTCCCCCGGATCGTCCGGGAGGTCCGGCCGCGGGAGGATGAGGCCGGCCGGCAGTGGCTCGCGGATAAGAGACAGGAGTGGTCCGACCGGCTCGACCGGGAGGCCGACCCCGAGGCAATCCCGATCCGCCCGCCCTACATCATGAAAGTCCTCTCCGAGACCCTGCCGGAGGATGCGGTCATATCGATCGACGTCGGGGATAACCAGTGGTGGTTCGGGCGGAACTTCCGGATGAAGCGTCAGCAGTTTGCTATGTCCGGCTACCTCGGGACGATGGCGTTCGGGCTCCCGGGAGCGATCGCGGCCCGCCTCGCCTACCCCGAGAAGACTGTCGTCTGCATCGTCGGGGATGGTGGGTTCTCCATGGTCATGGCCGATTTCATCACGGCGGTCAAGTATGACCTCCCGATCATCGTTGTGGTCCTGAGCAACCGCGAGCTTGCCATGATCAGGGAGGAGCAGCGGGAGGAAGGCTACCCGCCCTACGGGATCGACCTCACGAACCCCGATTTCGCTGCTTATGCCGAGGCCTGCGGCGCCACCGGGATCCGCGTGACCCGGCCGCCGGACCTTGAGGGAGCGGTCAAGAAGGCAATCTCGATGAATGCCCCGGTCATCATCGATATCGAGACTGATCCGAAGCGACTCGGGTGAGGCTCCAGTTGTATCCGGGGGAGAGGCTATCCCCCACCCCCTCTTGCAGGTTCCACCGACCACGCGAGGTAAACGCCTCGCAAACTCCCCTCAAGGTGCCGGCCCGCTGACCGACCATCTAGAATCGAAAAGAAAGAGAGTAGGTTGATTCACTTCACGGTCTCGGCTGCCATCCGGACATCGGTTGCCTTAACCGTCTTTCTGCCTGCATGACCTGCCAGTTTGATCGCTTCTTTTGCGATCCTTGATGCGTACTGCTCCATCAGTTTCGCAAGCTCTTCATTGGCGTCGGAACTCACCCGCTCCGCACCGGATTTCTTCACAATTCTGCCAACAGGCGCCAGTGGTATATCTGTCAAGATCTCATTTCCCCCTTTTCATTGAGCTCTGTGAAATGTACTCTCAAACAGAGCACGTTTTACAGAAGCACCATTGGTATCCTCATATAAATAGTTATCCGTCATAAAGGGGTTAATGCTGGAAATTCAGGACGGGAAAGGTATCAAAGTGAGGGAAAGACCCGGATTATATCAGTCTGTGTAACGATCCCGATCGGTTTACCATCCTCAACAACTATCAGCCTCCCAATCTCGCGCTCCTTGAACCGCCCCACGAGCTCATAGAGCCGGATCGACGGCGGCGCCTCCACCACATCGGCAGTCATGACCTCAGCGACGGGCGCATCCAGTGTCATCCCCTCATCAAGACCCCGGGCGACATCACTCAACGTCACGATACCCTGCAGGCGACTATCCTGCACCACCGGCGCCCCATGGATATGGTGCGTGGTGAAGAGGTGGACCGCATCGCGGAGGGTGGCGTCCAGTGGCAGGGTCAGGAGCGGGGTGCTCATGTAGTGCTCGATCGTCTGTTTTGGCAGGGATATCATCTCAGATACACTGATGAGAAGCATCTGCTGGTTTTCGTCCATCCCGAAGACCTCACCCCGGACGAGGAGTTTGTTCACCGGCGTGGGCCCGATCGAGACCATATCCCCCACCTTGAAGAGCTTCACGCTCCCGATGATCGTGACCATCGCGTGACAGAGATCGGGATGACAGAGTGTGGTAAAATTGAGTTCGGAGACACGTACGCCCCGTACCTTCTCGCCGTCACGGAAGATCGGCACCTCGGACTGGTGCTCGAGGTCTGCCAGGTTCAGCTCCTTGTATGCGCGTGCGGTTGGACTATAACCGCCCTTCGGGCCGGGTATGCCGTCTACAAGCCCGAGTGCCTTCAATGCCTGCATCTGATTGCGGACAGTGCCGGGGTTACGCTTCAACACATCCGCAATCTCCTCACCTTTAATAGAATGAGAAACCTGATGGTATAGGGTTATCAGGGTTATCAGGATATCCTTCTGAATCGGGGAGAGATCCATAACTATCAGTCATAGTACGTTGTTTAAATACATTAGGTTGTGCGTGCAGTGGAATTTGAAACCATCCCGACCATTCCGACGGCTGATGAGGTGCTCGACCGCAGTTTCCGCAGGGCAGCGGCAAAGAAGAAACTCAAGAGCAACGTCGATCGGGCAAATGAAGAGTTCGTGAGGGCGATTACGAGCGCCATCCACGATAAGCTCAAGAGCGTGGTAAGCGCGTTTCCGAGTTTCGAGCGTCTCCCTCCCTTCTACCGGGAGGTGACCGACATCCTCGTCTCACTCGACCGGCTGAAAAAATCCCTCGGTGCAGTCACCTGGGCGGCGGATCAGGTCAGGACCATTGGTTCCGGCTACGCCCACAACATGCGCCGGGCGGCCGATACCGATCAGCTCCGCCGCCGGGCCGTTGCACGGATCGCCTCGGTCGTCCACCAGGTCGACAAAGACCTCGTATTTCTCAATGAAGCCCGAAACATACTCCGGAAGCTCCCGCACGTGAGCGAGGATGAGTTCACCGTCGTGGTGGCAGGATACCCCAACGTCGGAAAGTCGTCGTTTATCAGGCTCGTCTCCACGGCAGAGCCTGAGATCGCCACGTATCCCTTCACCACCAAAGGGATCATCGTCGGCCACCGCGACCTCGGGAGGGGGGAGAGGGTCCAGTTCATCGATACTCCCGGCGTCCTTGAGCGTCCGGCCGATGAGAGGAACCCCATTGAGCGACAGGCGGTAAGCGCCATCATCAACACGGCCGACGTCGTGCTCTTCATACTCGATGCGAGCGAGCACTGCGGCTACGTACTCGACGATCAGGTCGCGCTCCTGGGTGAACTACGGGGGCTTGTCGATGTCCCGGTGGTGACGGTCGCAAACAAGGCTGATATCAGGAGGATCGAGGGCTACCAGGCAGTCTCCACGCTCACCGGTGAGGGGGTTGAGGGGGTGCTCGACCTGCTCCTCAGATACAGAGAGGACACCAGGCAAACGAGCCGGCAAGAACCGCCCCGATCAGGAACCCCAGAATAGCACCCCCGTTCAGGGGCGGGAGACCCGCCTGGGGGTTACCTTTGTTGACGAAGTAGAGGAGCAGAGCAAGCCCCGCTATCGATCCTGCCATCGCGCCGAGCGTCGGTGCGGAGAGGGGGCCGAGGACGGCAGGCGCGTCCACGAAGACGTGCGACGATGCCACGAGGATGGAGGGCATGATCAGGTCGCCCATACCCATGAGAAACGCGCCGCGCTCCTCTCCATCGCTGATACTGAGCCCTTCCGTGCGGAACGAGTAGTCCATCCTCTTCGGGACCACGACCATGATCGGCGCCTTCGCCTCGATGACGCCTTCGGCGAGCGTGATCATATGCTTTGTCCGGTACACCGATATGGCGTCATAGGCCGCGAGCAGCACGAGCAACACAAATACCGGCAGAATTGAGAGAGATATACCGAATATTGACGCTATGCCGGCCGATATCAGCACGCCGAGGATATCGATGACGTACCACTCCGGGTAGAGATAGAGGAGCGCGGTCGCCGCGCCGGCAGCGATGACCGCCCCGATGGCGGCGACACCGACTGCGCCGGGCACGAGGGCGGAGAGTGCGCCGAAGATGTAGAGGAACGTCATGAATATGGCAAAACCGATGAAGAAGCTGATAAAACGCCGCCCCCCTATCCGGATCAGGAGGAGGAGAACCAGCGTGAAGACGAGCAGCATCCCTATGAATATGAGGGGATTTGCAACTGACTCAGGGTCTTCAAATGCCATGAACCCCGCCGCCTGCATGGGCATGACGAGGAGGATGGCGATGATCTGGACAGAGAGAAGCATGAGGGGCATTCCAAGAAACGGCAGCCAGTCGCGTATCTGCATTATGTAACTCCATTCATTTTAGGTAGGTTAATTAATGCATCCTCATCATCTTAAAATATGGAGATTCGCGAACTCATCGGCGACATAGTTCTCACCGCCGTGATGGTGGTTTCCACCGTCGTGCTGGTGATGCGATTCTGGCAGGATCTGCTCATTGCAGTCGCGGCGACGTTTATGATGCTCTCCCTCGGGGGACTGCTCATATCGCTCGGGCTAAAAGTCATACGGCTCGAGCAGAGCGTCGCGCAACGGGAGCGCACCATGCGCGTGAATATTGAAGAGATGGGGAAGACGATGAGCGCCAAGTACGACAACAGCATGGAGCATATCGAGGAGATAGTCGACGGACTCTCCCGGCGGATGTACCGGTGAACCGCCACATTCATGGCTTTTCACTCTCATGGGTAGGTGAGCATGGGCGTTTCTATCCGTAACATTCTGACAGACTGCAAGGAGACGTTGACATGGAGCGACCTCCCCGGCGTAGCCGCGGTGGATGCCCATAACGCTCTCTACCAGTTCCTCTCGATCATCAGGCAGCCCGACGGCACCCCGCTGATGAACGGTGCGGGCCGGGTCACATCACACCTCTCCGGCATCCTCTTCCGGGCGGCAAACTTCCTCGAAAAAGGCATCCAGCCGGTCTTTGTCTTTGACGGGAAACCGCCTGAGTTCAAGCAGGAGACGATCGAGCAGCGGCGGGAGGTCCGCGACCGGGCGAACGAGGCCTGGAAGGTGGCGCTGAAAGAGGGGGATACGGAGGAGGCGTATAAGCAGGCGACCGCGTCGACCCGGATCGACCGGCACATCATCGAGTCGTCCCATGAACTCCTCGGCCTGCTCGGCATCCCGGTGGTGCAGGCTCCGGGCGAAGGCGAGGCGCAGGCGGCCCATATGGCGCAGAAGAGGAACGTCACCTACGCGGTCTCACAGGACTACGACTCACTCCTCTTCGGCTCTCCGGTGCTCGTGCGCAACCTCACGGTCAGCGGCCGGAGGAAGGCACGGGGCAGGACGATCACGATAAACCCCGAGCGGATCGTCCTCTCCTCCGTCCTCGACCACCTCGGCATCACGCGAGAGCAGCTCATCGATATCGGTATACTGGTGGGGACTGATTTTAACCCCGGGATCCGGGGCGTCGGCGGCAAGACCGCCTTAAAGATCGTCCGTAACAACGAGTTCGAGTCCCTGATCGCCGAAAAACAGCCCGACTTCGATCCCGGGCCGATCCGGGAGTTTTTCTTAAACCCGCCGGTCACCGATGATTACACCCTCGAGTGGGGGAGGCCGGATGTCGAGGGGATCGTGGAGATGCTCTGCGGGCGCTACGACTTCTCCGAAGATCGGGTCCGGGGCGCTCTTGCCAGGATCTCGGTGAAACCGACGCAAAAGACGCTTGACGCCTGGTTCTGA
>JAAZID010000436.1 GCA_012510295.1 Methanomicrobiales archaeon
GATATCAACGCAGCGAAGAATATCGCTGCCAGGGCCGCCGTCAACCGGCCTATTGTGGTCCGCTTCCCCGACATCGGGGGAGAGGTGGAATCGCAAGCCTGTAAAGAGCGTGATACCACTCACGGTATCATGCCCCCGACGAGAGGAGGGGGTAGTTGACGATCGCACAGATATCAAAGACGTTCTCGATGGCATACCCGATGCGCTTGTAGATACCATCTTTCACGATGCCGAGGTGCTCGAATAAGTCGATTGAGTCGGGGAGGTGCTCCCTGGCCATATCGACGCTCTCTCTCATCTCCTGGAGCTTGATGCGGATTGCCGTATCCCGGATCCTTCCCGTCACGCCATCCTCTCCTTGCCGATGTAATCATACAACCGGTGCTTGAAATCATCAAACTCCCGGATCGTCTGGTATGCGATGTCGTAGAGGAACCGCTCGTCGGTGCAGTAGATCACCTCTCCGCGGAGGACTTCTGTCCGGACATAGAGCGGCAGGAGGGAGAAGATCTGAATGTCGTAGCGGTCGTCACAGAGTTCGGAGAGCACCGCAAATCGGAACCTGCCGGCTTCCTCACGATCTCCGTCGTAGTAGACGGCGAAATCGATGTCGGACCCGGCCCCTGCCCGCCCTTCTGCGACGGAACCATAGAGGATGACGAAGCGGACCTTCTCAAACCCCTGCACAGTCTTCATCCGTTCAAGTGTGTGCCGGATATCTACCCGCTCAGTCACTCCCCGGGGTGTGCTCATAATTCTAGAGTGGGTCGCTTCTCGCATTAACCTATTCCCACAGCGAGAGGGGGATCGATAGCCTCTCTTCTGCGTGAGGATCATCCCCAGGCGATTCTGTCTTCTACAGATCACACCAGATGCCGTGATCTGGATTTTGTGAACATCACGCTTTTGCGTGGGGTTTCCCGGCTATCGGTGACCCGGTCTTGCATGAGGTCATCTTCGTCCTCCGTGGGCATCGGTTATCCCCTCTATGCAGTTCTGCCCTTGCCACACAGCGAAAGACCCAGATTTGCCTGATTCTCACAATTCGGAGAAAATGCCTGCGCGGAGGATCTCAAATACCATCAGGGTACCCCGACAATAGCATAGGAAAGGATATCCTGGCCGATTTTGGAGGCTCTGGCCGAGGTAAGCAAGTATAAGTCTCATAGACAGGCAGTTAGTGGTATGAAGCTGCGTGTGGTGCTTGAGCCCGCTGAGGAAGGAGGGTACACCGCCCATGTGCCAGGCCTTCCCGGCTGCATCAGCGAGGGCGACACGAGGGAAGAAGCCCTGCAAAATATCAGGGAAGCGATCGACCTGTATCTTGAAGCAGTTGAGGATGATTTAGGCGAAAATGCCGAGCAGGTTGAGATTGTCGTATGAGCAGGGGTTCCTGTTCTGAATTACGACAGAATCGTTGCGATGCTTCGGCGAGATGGGGGGTTGTGATCCGCCAACGAGGCAGTCCTATCCGCCTGTAAAAACGACTGCCCGGTGAACGGGTGTTTACGTGCCTCGGGAGGTCGGAGTGAGTTATTCGTCCGCGTATTACTCACGCAAGATTCTCAGAGACCCGAACCTTGCCGATGATAAGGTCTTCCTCCGGAGGAACCCCCTGCCCCTCTTGCTGCAACGCTTCCATGTGCCCTTCAATCGCTTCCCTGATATTCTCCAGCGTCTCCTCGATCGTCTCCCCCTGGGAGTAACATCCAGGAAGCGCCGGGACTTCTGCCCAGAGCCCGCCTTCCCCGGCTCTCCTGATCATAACCGTAAACTCCATTTTTAGCACCCCATCTTCACCGCGCTCGCCTTTTCCCTGCCGCACCACGCCGCCGGCTCGCATAGATTCTACCCACATCCACCCCTCTATTCAGTGGTGGTCTCACTACAGGATATGCATTTCGCTCTCCGGAAGCCGGCGTTCTTCCCAGATGTAAATCCCAATCAAGAGGTATCCATGATCGAATCTGGTATATACCTTCCAGGTGATACATGGTAGCATGTCAGAGATGACGTCGATTGAGATCTCAGCTGAAGTGAGAGATCGACTCAACCATCTCAGGGTACATCCTCGTGAGACATATAGCGATCTCCTTTCCAGACTGGCCTCCCGGGTGCAGACAGAACAACCTTCATGGCGCGTTCCTCTCATCTACGTCCGGATTCAGGGAACCATCCGGGAACTGGAGCGCCCGATCGAGATATCGATCGAGATGGATGGAGAGGAATATATTCTCTATAACCATGAGTATCGTCTGCTGGCTGCCGCTCCCGATCTCTCCCAGGGCCTGAAGGATATTGTTGACGAGTTTGAAGAAAACTGGGATGATTTTGTCCTGCAGGACGAGAGTACCTTACTTGCCGGTGCCCTAGAGCTGAAAGAAAAGCTCCTCTCGCTTCTACCCGGAGAGGCCTGATTTTGTGTCCCGGAAAAACCAGGTCATCGTACGCCGCCTCGTGAAAAAGGGGTTCGAGGCTCGTATGTCAAAACATATCAAGCTGGTATTCAGGCATAACGGTTGTGATACAGGAATCCGTACATGGGTCTCCCATGGCAAAAAAGAGATCAGCGATCAGCTGCTCTCCCGTATGGCAGAACAACTCAATCTCTCCCGACAGCAATTCCTTGATCTTGTTGACTGCAAACTTGACGGTCCGGGATTGATCGCAGTATACGAAGAGATGCATCTTTTCTGAATTTCGACGCCTGATTCCAGAGTGAAATACCATGATGTGATGTGAAGGCATCATCTCCACAGGCCCGAAGGGCTGTTCCATCATCCCACACGGTGAATATTCAACGCTGCATCGCAATCTCGACTGGCAGGGAGGGTTTTACCTCCCGCCATACTCCTCCCAGAGCCGGCTAAAGACCCGCACCTGCCGGGCGTAAACCTCCCGGGCGTTCTCCTTATACTCAAGCGTCGTCGGAATACTCCTGTTCTGCCGGAGCCGGCCAAAGACCGCCGCAAAATCGAGGCCGCCGTCCGGGTGGTCGAGCTCGAGGTGCTCGTCGGTGATCGAACCGCGCCTGATGTTTGAGAGGTGATGGAGGGTCACGTTGAGGGACTCAAACCGCTCGAGTTCCTCCACGAACACCTGACCACGGTAGTTTGTCGTGCAGGCGAGGTGCGGGAAGTCGAGGCAGAACTGATCGATCCTCTCGCCGGCGAGGAGTTCGAGCTCATGGGCGTCGTTCCCGAGCAGGGGGTAGCCGGCGTAGACCGCAGGAAGGTTTTCGAGGGTGAGTCGGGGGTCGAAGTATCGATCGAGGAAACAGGGGAACTCCTCCATAGCGGCGGCGTGCTCGCCGGGGAGGTACCGGCCGGCGTGGAGGACGATTATACCTGCGCCGAGGGTATCTGCAGCCTCAAAGGTCAGGGTCATGGCCTCCTCGACATGCGCCTCGATATCGGGGAGGGGGCGGCTGTCGTAGGCCGCCGGGGCGCAGGGGTTCACCCCGTGGCTGTGGTAGGGCGCATGGATGACCGCAGGAATGCCGGCCTCAGCTACTGCCTCAAGACCCCTGCGGAGGTTTTCTCCCGGTATGACCTGGAACTGGATGTGGTCGATCGCGCGCTCTTCGTAGAGGTCTACAAGCAGTGCGAGCGTTGCCGCATCGCCGGGCCGCACCGTGCAGCCGAGGTTGTAGTCGGCCAATTGTCTATCACCCATTGGGTGTGGGTTTCCGGGCACCATCAGGGTGCCGGCCGGCTGGGGGATCTCTCTGGCCGGCGCCTGTGCCCGGGGGGCCTTTTGCACAGAACTACCGGTTTACTCATGACAGGGATGCGACCGTAACTTATGAGGATAGAGGTAGTAGCCCGGAGCAGATTCGAACTGCTGTCGCAAGGTCCAGAGCCTTGCATGATTGACCTCTACACTACCGGGCTATTCGGCTCTAAACTGTTGTTTGTAAGTCCTAATTAAGGTGACGCCCGGGGGTCATGCCCGGGATGCCCTCTGGCACTTCCCGCAGGCCCGGCAGACCTCGGTTATGGGCTGGATCGCGGTACCGGATCTGCAGAACGGTTCGATGTCATCGAGATCCCGGAGGTAGTAGACGTGGGGGACGAGCGCGATGTGGGTGTAGCGCCCGACGGCCGCACCGACCCTCTCAGCGATCGCCTTCTGGAGGTGGACGAGCGCGTACATGTTTGAGCCGGCGGCGGAGAGGATGTCGTTACTCCGGAAGACCACCTTCATCTCGACCTTCCCGTCCCGGAGCAGGCACTGGACGAGCTGCAGGCAGGGGCAGTCGTCGAGGTCTTCATCGATGACCGGGTTCCACGTGACCGCGACCGCCCGCCGGGTGGCCGGCGCCTCGATGAGCTTCCGCGCGATGTAGTCCACCTGGTCGACGTGGACATCCTCGCCGGCCGTGGTGAGCCGCTCCCCCCAGTCAAAGAGCCGGCGGTGGTAGTCGTACTCAAACTTCGCATCTGAGCCCCGGAGGAGGTTCTCGGCGTAGACGTCGAGGAACCGCTTCTGGAACCGGGAGGCGCTGCTCACCATCGATTCGCTCTCCGGCGACTCCACCACGAGCGCGAGCTCATTGCACTCGATCGTCGCCTCCTCGTTCTCGGTCTCCAGCACCCACCCCTTCTCAAGGACGGTCTTTACCGCAAGTTCGTGTGCCCGTGCGAGCGTCGGTGCCCGAATGATCCGCATGGAGAATGGTTGGCCGGCAGTGATAGAAAACCCTCCGGAACAATACCGCCCGCATGCGGCGGGGGCGGGATCCCGCGGGTGTCCCGGGTGGAGGGGGTGCGCCCGCCTGTCGGGGCGGTAGAGACCTGGAGCGCTTCTTTCAGGCCGGCTTCCCGGTTCTCCCGGAGTAAGATTTTTATCCTCGAAGATGTATGGACCGCAGTGATCCGGGAATGAAGATGAATCCTGGCATATTTGGGGTGTTTTCCAGCATTGTGGTGCCTTTTGGAGACGTCAGACACCCGGTCGACCACAAAGGATATATTAAGTGTTCCACAAATATTGTGACATATTCCGTGATTCGGAGTATAGAGCGTGGTGAACCCGTATTCGACGAATGTCGAGTACCTCGCGTTCA